>CAITNA010000111.1 GCA_903893675.1 uncultured Micrococcales bacterium | reverse complement strand
TAGCCGTAGCTCACGCCGATACCGGCAGCCACGCGCTTGGTCTGGGCAACCACCGAACGGGCAATCATGGCAGGCTTCAGGCCAAACTCGCTGCCCTTGCGGCCAACAAACGGCGATAGGCCATAGAGGCCAAGGCCAACGCGCACCATCTCGAGGCCGAGCCCCGGGTAGCTGATCGTGCCGTCAGATGCGGTCAGGTGGCGAAGTTCGAAGTTCAGGCCGGCATCCTTGGCCTGCTGCACGGCATCGCCGAAGGCTGCAATCTGCGCCTTGTCGTCAGCCTCGGATGTCGATGACAGGTGACTGAAAACGCCAACAACGTGCACCAGGTTCTGTGCGGTGAAATCCAGTGCGCCCTGCACGAGCAGACCCCACTCAGCGAGAGTCGCGCCATTGCGGCTGAGGCCGGTGTCGACCTTGAGGTGAATTCGAGCGACCTTCTTGGTCTGCTCTGCGGCCTTGGCAACGCGGTCGAGCTGCTCGAGGCTCGAGACGCCGATCTCGACATCGCCCTCGAGGGCCGCGATGAAATCTTGCTTCGGGTCGTGCAGCCAGCTGAGCACCGGAGTGCTCACACCGGCAGCACGAAGTTCGAGCGCTTCGTCGACATCTGCGACACCCAGGTAGTCGATGTTCGCGAACTGAAGTTTGCGAGCAACCTCGACCATGCCGTGACCATAGGCATTCGCCTTGACCACGCCCATGACCTTCACGCCGCCAGAAATTTCTTTGAAGCGGTTCAGATTCGAAACGATTGCATCGAGGTCGATTATGAGTTCGCGCATCAGGCACCACCCTCGGCAATCACATATGCAATTGCAAAGTCGCCGTCGTGAGAGATCGAAAGGTGCAACTTGTGAATGCCTTTTTCGATTGCAACCAGCGCGGTTGAACCGCTAAGTGAAAACGATGGTGCTCCGAGTTCATTCTTGCCGACGATTACCTCGTGCCAGTGCATGCCGGCCGAACCACCGAATGCCTTGACCAGTGCCTCTTTCGCCGCGAACCGACCGGCGAGGGTGCGAGTTGGTGCTTCACGTTCATCCTGGTGAAAAATCTTTTCGATCAACGCAGGCGTGTTCGCCAGTTTGTGTTCGAAGCGGTTCATATCGACCAAGTCAACACCGACACCGATGATCATGGCTACTCGACCGTGACCGACTTGGCCAGGTTGCGAGGCTGGTCAACATCGCGACCGAGCGCGGTGGCAAGCGAGAGCGCAAAGACCTGCAGCGGAATCACGGTGAGAATCGCGGCAAGAACGCTGATGCTCTGTGGCACGTGAACCACGTGCTCTGCATAGGCCGCCACCTGAGTGTCGCCCTCTTCGGCAATCGCGATGACCTTGGCTCCGCGAGCGCGAATCTCTTGGATGTTCGAAATCACCTTTGGGTGCAGGCTGTCTGCATCGCGTGGGCTAGGCACGATAACGATAACCGGCTGACCCTCTTCGATCAGGGCGATTGGGCCGTGCTTCAGCTCGCCTGCTGCAAAGCCCTCTGCATGGATGTAGGCCAGCTCCTTGAGCTTCAGCGCGCCCTCCATGGCAACCGGGAAGCCCACGTTGCGGCCGAGGAACAGCACCGACTTGGCATCGCTCATGGCCATGCCGAGTGCCTCGACGTTCTTCGAATTCTTGATGACCTCGGCAACGCGACCAGGCATCTTGAGCAGGTCGAGGCCAATGGCCTTGAGCTCAGCCGCAGGGGTCGCGCCGCGAACGCTGGCAAGGAACAGGCCGAGCAGATAGCCCGCGGTGATCTGCGCTGTGAGTGCCTTGGTCGATGCCACGGCAACCTCTGGGCCGGCGTGGGTGTAAATCACTGCGTCGCTCTCGCGGGCAAGGGTTGCGCCTTGAGTGTTGCAAATTGCGAGAACCGGTGCGCCCTGCTCTGCTGCATAGCGTGTTGCGGTGAGAGTGTCTGCGGTTTCGCCAGACTGCGAGATTGCGACAACGAGTGTCTGCTCGTTCAGCACCGGCTCGCGATAGCGAAACTCGTGTGCCAGTTCAACCTGAACCGGGATGCGCGACCACTTCTCAATCGCATACTTGGCGATGTCGCCCGCATAGCTCGCGGTGCCGCAAGCGACGATGTAAATGCGCTGCAGCGACTTGATCGCGTCGTGCGAAAGGCCATCTACTTCGGTAAGTTGAACGGAACCGTCAGACGCAAGGCGACCCATCAGAGTGTCTGCAACAGCGGTTGGCTGATCCGCGATCTCCTTGGCCATGAAGCTCGACCAGCCGCCCTTGCTTGCGGCAGAGGCATCCCAGTCGACGGTGAATTCGTCAGGCACAACATCGGCACCATCGAAGGTGCGAATCTCAACTGAGCCGCGGCGAAGAGTGACGATCTGGTCTTGGCCAACGCTGATTGCGCGCTTGGTGTGCTCGACGAAGGCGGCAACGTCAGAGCCCAAGAAGTTCTCGCCGTCGCCGAGGCCGACAACCAGCGGCGCATTGCGACGAGCCGCGAGCACAACATCTGGGTGGTCTTGATGAACGATCAAAATCGTGAAGGCGCCGTGCAGGCGACGAACCACGCTGGCGAAAGCCTGCTCGAGGTTGCCCGACTTTTCATAGGCTGCGGCGATCAGGTGGGCCGCCACCTCGGTGTCAGTCTCGCTGGCGAATTGGGTGCCCGCTGCAAGCAGCTCGGCCTTGAGCTCTGCGAAGTTTTCGATGATGCCGTTGTGAATCAGGGCGAGCTTGCTGTCACCACCGCCGAGGTGCGGATGGGCATTGCCATCGGTCGCGGCGCCGTGGGTTGCCCAGCGGGTGTGGCCGATGCCGATGTGCGCTGCCGGAAGTGGGTGCTGCTCGATCTCGGCGACCAGATTGGCCAGCTTGCCGGCCTTCTTGCGGGTTTCGAGTCGGCCATCCTCGCCGATGACTGAAACGCCTGCCGAGTCATAGCCGCGGTATTCGAGGCGTCGAAGCCCTCCGATGAGAACATCGAGGGTGGCCTTCGGGCCGATGTAGCCCACGATTCCGCACATGGGTCTAATTTACCTAGACTTGCTCAAATGAGCGCTGAAAAGACGGGCATCGACCAGGCGGTTAGCCCATTCGTCGAGATTTCCCGCTCAGACTGGGCCGCATTGGCACAGAGCACCGCCCAACCACTCACCGAGGATGAGCTATCCCAGCTTCGTGGTCTCGGTGAGGAACTCGATCTCAGCGAGATTGAAGACGTCTATTTGCCGCTCAGCCGCCTGCTCAACATTTATGTGACTCAGGCCAAGGCGCTGCACCAGGCCGAAGCCGCCTTCATGGGCGAGCGCGCCGCCG
>CAITNA010000110.1 GCA_903893675.1 uncultured Micrococcales bacterium | reverse complement strand
CGACACCCCACAGCAGCGCTGGCAATGCCGAGCCGATGAAAATCATCCAGTCCCAGCCCTTGCGCCAGGTTGAACCCGGGTTCTTGCCGCGATACTCGAAGGCGACGCCACGAACAATCAGAGCTACAAGGATAAGCAACAGCGCTAGATAGAAGCCACTGAACAAAGAGGCGTACCACTCAGGGAATGCCGCGAACAACGAAGCACCGGCTACCAGCACCCAGGTCTCGTTGAGATCCCAGACTGGGCCGATGGTGTTGATGAGAACGCGACGGTCGACGTCATCCTTGCCAAGGAACGGCAGCGAGATGCCGACACCAAAGTCGAAACCATCGAGCACGAAGTAACCAATGAACATGAATCCAACGATTAGGAACCAAAGGTCTTGAAGTTGCATTTTGTTTTCTCCTGATTCCTAGTAAGCGACTGCGAGTTCTTCGGCGTCTGCTTTTTCGTCATCCTTGGTGATTCCACTTCGGATGGCCTTTAACAGCAATCGCATTTCGATAACGGCGAGCACGCCATAGACCAGCGTGAAGACGATCAGCGAGATTAGAACGTCTACCCCGTTGATGCCAGGTGACACCGCGTCCTTGGTCTTCAACAAACTGAAGACAATCCAAGGCTGGCGACCCATCTCGGTGAACATCCAGCCAATTGAGATGGCCAGGATTGGAACCGGAGCCGACCAGATTGCTGCGGTCCACGCCCACTTTGGAACGCGGTCGATGTTCTTCTTTTTGGTCAAGAACAGTCCGACCACGGCGACCAAGACCGAGAGCGCGCCTAGTCCGATCATCCAGCGGAATGCCCAGTAGGTGATCCAGAGCACTGGCATGTAGTTGCCTGGGCCGTAGAGGCTTACATACTGCGACTGCAACTGGTTCAAGCCCTCAACGGTCGAGTTGAAGTCGCCTGTCGAAAGCCAAGAAAGCAGGTTAGGAATTCGCACCGAGAAAAGTTCGCTCGAACCATCCGGGGTTCCCCAGGTGAAGATCGAGAACGACGCACCCTTGGCTGTGTTGTAGAGCGCTTCGGCTGCAGCCATCTTCATTGGCTGGGTCTGAACCATTGCCTTTCCGAGAGTGTCACCCGAAAGCACGGTGCCTACGCCGCCGGCAATTACCGACCAGAGACCCATGCGAACTGCGGTGCGCATTTGCTCAACGTGCTGCGAGCGCTTTAGGTGGTAGGCGGCAACGCCGACCATAATCGCACCGGCGAACATGATTGACGCGGTTACGGTGTGTGGGAACTGATTGAGAGCAACGATGTTGGTCACGACCGCCATGATGTCTGTCAACTCAGCGCGGTTCTTCATGTGGTTGATCGTGTAACCGACTGGGTGCTGCATCCAAGAATTCGCGGCCAGAATGAAGTAGGCCGATAGCCATACGCCGAGAACGGTCATCCAGATAGTTGCCAAGTGCAACTTCTTGGATAGGCGGTCCCAGCCAAAGATCCAAAGACCGATGAATGTCGACTCGAAGAAGAATGCAATCAAGCCTTCCATCGCAAGCGGAGCACCGAAGATGTCACCCACGAATCTCGAGTAAGCGCTCCAGTTCATTCCGAACTGGAACTCCTGCACGATTCCGGTGACGACACCGATGGCAAAGTTGATTAGGAAAATGCGGCCGAAAAGCTTTGTGAGCTGGAGCCATTTTTCGTTGGAAGTTCTGTACCAAACGGTTTGCATGATTGCGGTCAATAGAACTAGACCGATTGTCAGTGGCACAAATAGAAAGTGGTAGACCGTCGTGATGCCAAATTGCCATCTCGAAAGATCTAACGCACTCAAGTCACTGAACAGTTGTGTGCTGTGCATCTTTGGATGCTCTCCTTCTGAGGTGTTTCCTCAATCCCTGTCTAGACCCGTTGAGTGATCGAATCAACTAAGGAATACCTAACGTGTCGAGTTCTAGATGCGAGAATTGGCGCATGAACCAATACCTCGACTGGCTGATTCAGCACATGTCGAGCCTCGACCCGATTCTTCGGTCAGTGCTCACTGGAATCGCCATCATGGCTGAAACCAGCCTGTTTCTTGGTTTGGTCATCCCAGGAGATAGCGTCGTGCTTCTGGCCTCAACCGGCATCGCAAATGTCGCGGAGTTTTTCTTGCTGATTGGCACCGTGTTAGTCGGTTCGATGATCGGCGAAAGCCTGGGCTTTTTGATCGGTCGACTGTTTGGCCCGCGAATTCGAAGCAGTTCGCTAGGTCGAAAGCTTTCTGAAAAGAGCTGGCAGACCGCAGATGCCTTTGTGGCCAGGCGCGGCGGGCTTGCCGTTGGCATGAGCCGTTTTCTGCCGGTGCTGCACTCGTTGGTGCCAGTGGTCAGCGGCATGACCCAGATGACCTATCGCACTTTTATCTCGTGGACGACCGGCGCCTGCGCAATCTGGGCCTCGCTCTATGTCAGCGTGGGCTACATCGCTAAAGCCAGCTATCAGCATCTTGCCGATAACCTCAAGTTCGGCGGGCTGATCTTCGTCGCGATTCTGCTGCTGTTTTTGGTAGTCGCACACTTTGGCAAGAAGCTGCTTCAGAAGGAAGCCAACAAGTTGACTGCAGAGTCACCAGCGGAAGGCAACGAATAATGTGCGGACGTTTTGTGGTTGCCAAGACCGTTTCTGAAATTCTCACGATTTTTGAAGCGGATGAAATTGTCGGTGAACAGCCGGGCCTGAGCTACAACGTCGCCCCCACTCACCAGATTTCGATCATCGTCGATCGTCCAGACGAGAAGGCACCCGATGGTTCGCCACTTGGCGAACTTCACCGCGAGATCTATGCCGCGCGCTGGGGGTTGGTTCCGCGTTGGAGCAAAGATGGGCCGGGCAATTCATCCCCGTTGATTAATGGTCGAATCGAAAGCATTCTCGAGAAGCCCTCGTTCAAAGAGTCGGTGGTTCGTCGCCGTTGCGTCATTCCGGCCAGTGGCTACTACGAATGGCACGTTGCGCCTGATGGCACAAAGCAGCCGTTCTACATCTCGGCCGGCCCCGATGGCATGCTCGCGCTCGCCGGCTTGTATGAGTGGTGGCGCGACCCGTCGAAGGCCGACAACGACCCGAGCCGCTGGTTGCTCTCTGCGACAACGCTCACCAAGCACACCGCGCCTGAGCTCGAGCACATTCACGACCGCAACCCGGTTCTGCTGTCTGGCGACACCTTGGATGCCTGGCTCGACCCACACGTCATCGGCGATCAGGAGCTTCTGGCCGCCGTGGCCGCCGAGAGCAACGTGGTTGCCGGCGAGGTCGAGTTCCACAAGGTCGATTCGGCCGTGGGTGCCGTTCGCAACAACTCGCCGGAGCTAATCCGCGCCATCTAAGGGCCCTAGGGCCTTGTGCCCGCTTGGATGCTCGCGCTGAGGCTCAACCTTCAACCAAAGGTTGAACTCGCCACGCCGCACCGATTTGCAATGTCGGAGGCCCTTCCTAGATTCTTAACGTTCGAACATTTGTTCGAATAATCTTTCGAATTTAGGGGCAACAAATGGCTCGAGTAGACGAATTGGTCTCGGTCTCGATCAACGAGGCTGGCTTTCCAGTCGAATTCAATTGGCGCGGTGGCGGCTACCGCGTGCTCAACCGTCCGGTGCGCTGGTTCACCAGGCGCGAATGGTGGAGCGAGGCATCTCGCGTGCCAAAGGGAGTTGGCGCAGGTGTTCTCGAGGTTGAGATGTGGCTGCTGGTGGCAAGCGAGGGTCGCGAGAAGCGGCACTACGAACTGGCTCACTGCGCCGTTGGCGATAAAAACCAGTGGCGGCTGCATCGTGTTTATTAAACCCGTGTCTACTAAACCGGCGTGCACTAACCGCTCGCCCAATCCACTGCGGAGCTCGGCGTGAGTGGCTTCACGCACTTGCACGCAGCTTCGGCATACTCGGCGCACTACGGGGTCACTAGGCCCGAGCTGATGGCCGAGGCTGCCGCAAGTTTGGGAATGACCGCCATCGCCATCACAGATCGCGATGGTCTCTATGGCGCGGTGAAACACATCGGTGCTTGCGTTGCGCTCGGCATCTCGCCGATTGTCGGAGTGAGCCTCGAGGTCGTCGACGACGCCGATGAAACCCTTGCGCGCGTTGTGGTTTTGGCTCGCGGTCGCGATGGCGGCATCGGCTGGTCAACGCTCTGCGCAATTGTTTCTGCGGCGCACGGCTACGACGTTTCTAACGTCGACGATCGAGGCAAGAAGCTTGCGCGCAGCAAGAGCGAACGCATCGCTATTCGTCGAGGCGACTTGGCGCGCATCATCGCCGAGAGTCTCGGTGCCTGCACGGTTCTGCTCGGCAACGACAGCGATGTTGGTCGCTCGGTGCTCGGCGCTTCGCGCGATGAAGCCATGCAGTTGATGCAACCCTGGCTCGATCTGTTTGCTATTCCAAACACTTTGGCAATCGAGGTT
>CAITNA010000109.1 GCA_903893675.1 uncultured Micrococcales bacterium | reverse complement strand
TCGATTTCATTCTCGACTGCGGAAACCGACAGGGTGACCTGACCGGTAGCAATGCCAGTCACATACTGGAAGATGTTTTGCCCGTTCAAGCCGGCCAAGACCGTCAGGACCATGATCATTACAAACCAGCCGCGCCTAGCTGGCGACCAGGAAGTCCAGAATTTATTGGACTTCTGAGGTGGCGTGAATACAGGCTGGCTCGGCGCCTCTGAGGTGGGAGAAACATTCATTCGAGGAGTGCCACACTTCGGACAAAATGAGATTTGATCCGACAGTGATTCGCCGCATTTAACGCAAAACATTTATCCCCCCGATGTCTCGTGTGACTCGAACTACTTTGAGTACTGGCTCGTGAAGAACTGCGCAAATTGTGCAGCGTTGTCGAGAGCGCCGGTGTACTTCTTGCCGTTGACGGTTACAAACGGGGTTCCGGTTGCAGCCAGTTCAGCGTTCGACTTGAACGCCAAGGTGGTGTTCGAAAGAACCCACTTCTTGAAGCGGCCATCGTTTACAGCGGCAGTGATCTTGTCCATGTTCTGAACACCCAGACCAGAAACCTTGGTCAGCAGAACTGCGTTCTCTGGGCCGTAGGTTCCAGACTGTGGCTGGTTGTCATATAGGTACTTGTTCACTGCAAAGAAGTGGTTCGGGTCATAGGTTGCAACCGCGAGCGCGAGGGCAGCCGCACGTGAAGAATATTCGTTTGGAGTGTCACGGCCATCCAAGAAGGAAAGCGGGCGAACCTCGAGGGTTGCAGCACCCGAGTCGAGCCAGCCCTTGATCTGGTCAAGGTTTGCCGACTCGAAAAGCTGGCAGTAAGGGCACTGGTAGTCGATGTAGGTGACGATCGACAGTGGTGCGTTTGATGGGAGCTTCACTCCGCCAGGGTTTGCTGACGGGGTTGGAGTCTGGGTGTCGGTGAACGCCTGCTCGTTTGCGCCGATCTTGATGCCGTAGTCGGCAGTCAGGTTGCCAGGCACAGCAGCCTTGGCGCCACCCGAGTTCATGCCGCCGATAACTACGACTGCGATGATGGCGAAAACGCCAACGATGGCCAGGGCAACGCCGCCCTTGACCAGCACGCCACGACGGCGCTCGTTCTTCTTGGTCTGCTCGCGCAGGGCCTTGGCCTTTGCGCGGGCCTCTTCACGCTGCTCTGAGCGGGTAGGACGAGGGGTCTGGTTCATGAAATGCCTTTCGTCTCGATTTGGTATCGGACCGGCTTCATAGTCTAATTGCCCCTCCTGAGCGTGAATAATAGAGATACCGCAGGCGCCTGCTTGCGGCTCTATCACAACGGATCGTCCGGCACGTACCTGCCGGTGAGGAGAATCATGGCATCAGTATCATTCGACCACGCCACCCGCGTTTACCCTGGTGGCACCCGCGCTGCGGTCGACAAGCTCAACCTCGAAATCGCCGATGGCGAGTTCTTGGTTCTTGTTGGCCCTTCGGGTTGTGGAAAGTCGACCTCCCTGCGCATGCTTGCAGGACTTGAAGAGGTCAACGAAGGACACATTCGCATTGGCGACCGCGACGTCACCGACGTTCCACCAAAGGACCGCGACATCGCGATGGTGTTCCAGAACTACGCTCTCTACCCACACATGACCGTGGCCGAGAACATGGGCTTCGCTCTGAAGATCGCCGGCGTCAGCAAGGAAGAGCGTGCAGAGCGCGTTCTCGAGGCTGCCAAGCTGCTCGACCTCGAGCCATACCTGTCACGCAAGCCAAAGGCACTTTCGGGTGGTCAGCGTCAGCGTGTAGCAATGGGTCGCGCAATCGTGCGTAAGCCACAGGTGTTCCTCATGGATGAGCCACTTTCAAACTTGGATGCGAAGCTTCGTGTTCAGACCCGTACTCAGATCGCATCGCTTCAGCGTCGCCTCGGAGTAACCACTGTTTACGTGACCCACGACCAGGTCGAAGCTATGACCATGGGTGACCGCGTTGCAGTTATGAAGGACGGCGTTCTTCAGCAGGTCGACTCACCTCGCAACCTTTACGAGAAGCCAAACAACCTATTCGTTGCAGGCTTCATCGGTTCGCCAGCAATGAACCTGCTCATCTTGAAGAAGGTTGACGGCGGTGCACAGTTCGGAAACATCGTTCTTCCGATCACCAACGCCATCCTGAGCAAGGCAAAGGGCGACAGCATCGTTGTTGGTCTGCGTCCAGAGAACCTCGACGTCGACAAGTCAAAGGGAATCCCGGTTGCTGTTGACGTAATCGAAGAGCTCGGCTCAGACGGTTACCTCTACGGCAACACCGATGTACAGGGCACCAGCACCGACGTGGTCTCACGCGTTGACGCTCGCAACCACCCAATGCACGGCGACAAGATCTTCTTGAAGCCATCGGGCGAGGCGATCGTTCACCTGTTCGACGCTGAGTCGGGCGACCGCATCAACTAAGGCACCTTGTCTCAACTAGACATCACAGCTGCCACGGTAGAGCCAGCACTCCTGGATCTGCCGTGGCAGTTGCCTTTAGAGACCTGGCCTGCTGAGAGCATCGCCGCCCTGCCGAAGGGCCTCAGCCGCCACATTGTGCGCTTTGCGCACCTGAATGACTACGTCATCGCAATCAAAGAGACCTTGCCCGAGCTCGCCCGCCGCGAGTTCGAAATGCTGCAGGCTCTTGGCCGCCTCGGCATTCCGGGTGTCGAACCCTTTGCAGTGGTTCGAAAGCGCACGGATGAAAACGGCGAAGAACTGATGGCCGCACTGGTCACCCGCCACCTCAAATTTTCTTTGCCATACCGTGCAATGTGGTCGCAGGGTTTGCGACCTGAAACTGCAAAACGCTTGGTCGACGCACTCGCACTGCTTTTGGTTCGACTTCACAACGTCGGATTTTTCTGGGGCGATGTTTCGCTCTCGAACACGCTCTTCCGTCGCGACGCAGGTTCGTTCGCGGCTTATCTGGTAGACGCCGAAACCGGTCAGCTCTATGAAACCGGCCTCTCGCAGGGCCAGCGCGACAACGACCTAGAGATCGCGCGAGTCAATATCGCCGGCGAGCTCATGGACCTCGTTGCCAGCGGCAACGCACACGCAGGCGTGAACCCTGTGGAGATTTCGCAGCGCATCGTCGACAAATACGAACAGCTCTGGCAAGTGATCACCGGAGAAGAAGTTTTCGAGAGCAACGAGCGCTGGAAGATCAGTCGCAGAATTCAGAAACTCAACGAGTTGGGTTTCGACGTTGGCGAGTTGGCCATCCGTGCTGACACCACCGGAAACAAAGTGAAAATTCAGCCGAAGGTTGTCGACTCTGGTCACCACGCACGTCGCCTGCTGCAGCTCACCGGCATGGATGTCGAGGAGAACCAGGCTCGTCGATTGCTGAACTCGATAGACGAATACAAGTTGAAGCACCAGCGCCCCGGCGCCGACGAGGAAATGCTCGCCCACGAGTGGATGAGCAAGGTTTTCGAGCCGGTGATCGGGGCGATTCCGGTTGACCTGCGCGGCAAGCTAGAGCCTGCCGAGATCTTCCACCAGGTGCTTGAGCACCGCTGGTACATGGCCGAGAAGGTTGACCACGGCATTCCGCTGCTCGAGGCGGTTCAGGCCTATGTTCGCGAGATCCTGGTAAATCGTCGCGACGAAGAGACCTATTTCGAGCCTCAGACCTCGGGAATCATCACGATGCCTGATGCCGTGCCGACCGGCCTGATTGTGGCCGAAGACGACGAAGACAACCTGCCCGACTGGCGCGACCTGGTCTAAAAGACTCGCTACTGCGCTGGGTTATCCAGTCGAGGAATTTACCGGCTGACCAGATATTTAGGCGCGGCGCTTCGAGATTTCGTAAAGCGCGACGCTGGCTGCGATGCCGGCATTTAGCGACTCGGTCGTAGCGCTGATCGGAATCGAAACCACAGCGTGGCAGTTCTCTTGAACCAGACGCGATAGGCCCTTGCCCTCGCTGCCAACTACGATTACGAGCGGCTCGGTGCCGAGCTTGAAGTCGTGAAGATCCATGTCGCCGCCACCGTCGAGACCGACAACGAACAGACCACGCTTCTTGTATTCCTTCAGCGTTGCGGTGAGGTTCGCGGCAAGTGCAACCGGGATGCGCGCAGCAGCACCGGCCGAGGTCTTCCATGCGGCTGCGGTAACACCGGTCGAACGACGCTGCGGAACGATGACACCCTGACCACCGAATGCTGCAACCGAACGGATGATCGCACCGAGGTTGCGTGGGTCGGTGATTCCATCCAAGGCAACAATCAGTGGAGTCTGACCGCGACCGATGATGGTGTCGAGAAGTTCTTGCGGGTGTGCATACGAGTATGGAGGTGTCGCAAGTGCGATGCCCTGGTGCACCGAGTCGAAACCGGTGAGGCGATCGATCTCTGGGCGAGTTACTTCGCTGATCGGAAGGTTGCGTGCGTTTGCGATGAGCAACGCTTCTTTTACGCGGTCGTCCATTTCGATGCGCTGCGCGATGTAGAGCGCGGTTGCAGGAACCTTTGCGCGAAGCGCCTCGAGAACCGAGTTGCGACCCGAGAGAACTTCGCTTGCGTTCTCGGCCTTAGTCACGCGTGCACCCGAGCGCTTGGCCGCGCCGGCGTTGCCTGCGGTGCGTGCGCTAGGAGCAAGGAACTCGCCGCGGCGAGCAACCGGCTTGACGCCCTTGCCGACGGTCTTGTTGGCCGAGCGACTGGTTGGGCGTGGAGTGCGAGTGTCGGCAGCAACGCGAGGTGCTGCTGCGCCACGGGCGCCAGCTGCAGCGCCACGAGTGGTGGTGGCACCACGGGTCGAGCCCGCAGCTGCACGAGCGCCTGGCTTTGCGGCAGCAGCGGCCGAAGCCCCGCGAACCGGCTTGCCGTGCTTTGCCTCTGAGCGAGCGCGCAGCTCCTTGGCCTTGTATGCCTTGTGATTCTTGCGATCCTCGGCCTTAGGGGTTGGGCCCTTGCCCTCGAGTCGGCGCTTGTTGTTGCCACCGGTTCCCTTGGTAGCTCCCTTTTTGCCCTTAGCGGCTCCTGGGCGTCCTAGCTTGGCCATTAGTCAACACTCCAATGCGTTTTGTCGGCGGCGTCTTCAATTGTGACGCCCATCCTGGTCAATTCATCACGGATGGCGTCTGCCGCCGCGAAGTCTTTTCGTGCTCGTGCCGCGTTGCGGTCGTCGACGAGCTGCTGAATCTGTGCTGCCTTCTCGGCTGAAACTTCAACCGCCCACTGCCTTGCAAATGGGTTGATGTTGAGCACGTTGAGCATTGCGAGCACCGAGTTCAGCGCGGCCTCGACAGCGTCGGAGTCACCTGCATCGATGCCTGCGTTGCCAACTCGGATGGTCTCGTGCAACTCGGCTAGCGCGGTTGGCACGTTGAGGTCGTCGTTGAGTGCGGTTACGAATTTTGCTGGAAGGTCATCCGAGTTGAAGTGGTCGGTGATCGAAGCGTTCAAGAAGTCGCGACCGCGGCGCACGAAGGTCTCGATGCGATCGATGTTGGCACGAGCCTCGACCAAGATGCCGTCGTGATATTCCAGATTCGCGCGATAGTGCGCGGTCATCAGGTAGTAGCGAATTGCTAGGCCGCGCTTGTCTTGCTCGAACAGGTCGGCAGCCGAAACGAAGTTGCCGAGCGACTTCGACATCTTGGTGCCGTTCGCGTTAACCAGGCCGTTGTGCACCCAGTAGTTCGCATATTCGAAACCGGCAGCACGCGACTGGGCTAGCTCGTTTTCGTGGTGAGGAAAGCGTAGGTCGAGGCCACCGCCGTGAATGTCGAAGTGAGTTCCGAGCGCGTCGGTCGACATCGCGCTGCACTCGATGTGCCAGCCCGGGCGACCAAGGCCCCACGGCGACTGCCAGGCGGCCGTCTCAGGTTCACCGGCCTTGTGGGCCTTCCACAGCGCGAAGTCGTGGGCGGCCTTTTTGCCGGGGGCGGCGTCTTCGCCACCTTCCATGTCGGCAAGCTTCTGGTTCGTTAATTCGCCATAGGCGGCCCAGCTGCTCGAAGCGAAGTAGACATTGGCCGAGCCATCGGTGGCTTGGTATGCGTGACCGCGTTCGATCAAAAGCGAAATGATGCGCTGCATTCCTTCGATGTGTTCGGTGGCCAGCGGCTCAACCGCGGGGCTAGCGATGCCGATCTTGGCGTATGCCGAATCAAAAGCCGCGTGCATCGAAGCTACGAGTGACTTCCACTCAATGCCCTGATTTGCCGCGTTGTCGAGAATCTTGTCGTCGATGTCGGTGACGTTGCGAACCAGCTTCACGGTATAGCCGAGTGCGGTCATCCAGTTTTGAAAAATGTCGTAGACCAGCGCACTGCGCAGGTGACCCGCGTGTGGCTCGGACTGAACGGTTGGACCGCACACATAAATGCCAACCTGACCGGCGTTGATCGGTTTGAATTCGACCTTCTGCTGGCGCTTCGAGTCGTAGAGACTCAGTGTCGATTGCGCGCTCACGAGGTCAGCCTAGCTTCGCTGTCGATAATCAACGCGGATGCGACTGCCGCAACTCCCTCGTCGTTGCCGAGGAATCCGAGTCCGTCGGTTGTGGTTGCTCCGAAAGAGACCGGTGCTCCGATGAGCTCGCTCAGTGCGCGCTCGGTGGCAACGCGCTGTGTCGAAATCTTTGGTCGGTTGCCAATCACCTGAACCGAAACGTTCACTGGGCGAAAGCCCGCGTCTTCGAGAAGGGCGATGGTCTCAGTGAGAAACACCGAGCCGTTTGCACCTTCGAACTCTGGGCGGTCAACACCGAAGTTGCTGCCGATGTCGCCAAGGCCTGCTGCCGAGAGCAGTGCATCGACGATGGCGTGCGAGACGGCGTCGCCATCGCTGTGGCCGTCGAGCCCTGGCACGCCAGGCCACTCGATAGTGCCGAGGTAGAGCGGTTTGGTTGGGTCTGCTGAGAAGCGGTGCACGTCGACACCCATGCCGGTGCGGGTGCCAGAAGACAGGCGCGAGACCACTCGAGCAAGGTCGCTTGCTGTCGTGATCTTTTCGGCTGCGGCCTCGCCGTCAACGAAGAAGACCTTGTGGCCGAGCGACTGCATCAGGGCAGCATCGTCGGTGAAGTCTTCGCCGGCCTCGCGATAGGCGGCGACGAGCTCGCTCGCGACAAAGCCCTGCGGGGTCTGCGCCGCGCGAAGACTCGAACGATCGACGGTGTCAAGAATGTTCTGGCCCTCAACGCGCTTGATGGTGTCTGCGATTTGCAACGCTGGGATGCACGCCGTGCGGGTTTCGCGCACCGAATCTGCAACTCGCTCAAAAAGTTTGGTCGTGGCAAACGCACGTGCCGCGTCGTGAACCAGCACGACCTCGGCTGCCGAGTCGACCACCGCGAGCGCGTTCGCGATCGACTGTTGACGGGTTTCACCACCCACGACAACGTCGATGCGAATGCCCGAGTGACCCAAGACGGAGTCTGCGATGTCGAGTGCGGCTTCGCGGTGAGATGCACGGGCAGCAACGATGACCTGCGCGAGCGCATCCATGTTCTGAAGTGGAATCAGTGAGTATTCAAGAATGCTTCTGCCGAGAATTTCGACGAAGGCTTTAGGAGTATTCGCGCCCAATCGCTCACCGCGACCGGCGGCGACAACGATCACCGCAAGATCGCGGGCGGTCATGGTTACTTCTTCTTGCCGGCCAGCTGGGTGTCGAGGTAAGCGTTTGCCTTGTCGGCGTCGACCTTCTTCGAAAGGGCGATCTCATCGACCAGGAACTGGCGGGCCTTAGCCAGCATGCGCTTCTCGCCTGCCGAAAGCACCTTGTCGAGCTCGCGGCGCCACAGGTCGCGAACGACCTCTGAAATCTTGTAGACATCGCCAGACTGAACCTTCTCGAGGTTTGCCTTGTAACGGCGC
Source organism: uncultured Micrococcales bacterium (assembly GCA_903893675.1). Classification (GTDB taxonomy): domain Bacteria; phylum Actinomycetota; class Actinomycetes; order Actinomycetales; family Microbacteriaceae; genus Rhodoluna. The sequence goes on along the minus strand of CAITNA010000109.1, from coordinate 2,523 downwards.
GACCAGTTGGTCGGCTCGTCTACGAATTCTTCCTGAAGGATGGTGACGACCTTCTTGAGGCCCTTTGCGTCGATAACCTCACGGATGCCCACGCTCTCGATTTTCGAAAATGGCAGCCAGATGGTCAGATCGCCCTGGGTGACGTGGAGCTGCAGGTGCTGCTCTTTTACGCCAAGGAACTCGCGCTTCTCGATTTTTACGATTTTGGCGGCGCCGTGGTGCGGGTAGACGATGATTTCGCCAACTGCAAGATTCATGGTGAGAATTCCTCCCGGAAACCCCCAGATTACCACGGCACAGGCCTGAATCCAAGGGAATCAGTGGGTAAAATGGCCTCTGGTAACACCCTCGAGAGGAACAAATGCTAGTTCGCAAGCTTGCAGCAGTGGCAGTGGCCGCATCGGTCGCATTCGGCACCGCCGGATGCACATTCATGACTCCGGTCGCCACCCAGAACGCATACCAGCCTGGCGACGGCGTGAACGTTGACCTCGGCACCATGCCTAATCTCGTATCGGCTCGCAACTTCGTCTATCTCGTAAACGCAAACGGCACCGGTGCTCTCATCGGTTCGCTAATCAACCAGGGTGCATCCGAGACCAACGTGACTCTCACCGCTGGCAGCGTAACCAAGAGCATCAAGGTCACTGCTGGCGGCAAGGTTGACTTCGGTTACAACGGCGCGGCGGCTCTCGACTTGGGCATCACTGCAGCGGTCGGCACTTTGGCAACCATCACCGTGGCTGATGGCGCCGGTGACAGCAAAGTTGCAAATGTTCCAGTTCTCGACGGAACCTTCTCGGAGTATGCCGGTTTGATTCCTTCGAACCCGACTCCTGCGGCAAAGCCTAAGAACTAACCAGCCTCGGATGTTCGACTAAGCCTCGAACTTATAGCCGAGCCCGCGCACAGTAACCAAGTGCTTCGGGCGTGCCGGGTCTTCTTCAATCTTTGAACGAATGCGCTTGACGTGCACATCCAAGGTCTTGGTGTCGCCAAAGTAATCGCTGCCCCACACTCGATCGATGATCTGACCACGGGTTAGCACGCGATTCACGTTTTCGAGAAGCAGCTCGAGCAACTCAAACTCCTTGAGCGGCATCTGAACCTTCTGGCCGTTTACCTCGACCTCGTGACGCTCGACATCCATGCGCACGCCGCCGGCCTCGAGCACAGACTCGACCTCGACCATCGGGTCGACTCCGCGGCGAAGCACAGCCTTGATGCGAGCAAAAAGCTCAGGGGTCTCGTATGGCTTGGTGATGTAGTCGTCTGCGCCGATTTCGAGACCAACAACCTTGTCGATTGGGCTGTCTTTCGCGGTCACCATGATGATGCGCACGTTTGAGCTCTGGCGAATGATCTGGCAAACCTCGTTGCCGCTTCGCTTTGGAAGCATCAGGTCGAGCAAGATCAGGTCTGGCTTCTTCGCCTTGAATTCTTGGATGGCCGCATCGCCGTCAGCAGCCTCGAAAACCTCGTAGCCCTCCTTCTTCAGAAGGTAGACCAGCGGTTCGCGCAGGCCCTGCTCGTCTTCTACAACAAGAATCTTCGTCATTCGCTGTGGCTCCTGCTGCATTCGGGAAGGGTGAGGGTGAAGGTCGAGCCGAGGCCCGGCTTCGAGAAGACTGCGATGTCACCGCGGTGGTTTTGGGCGATGTGTTTGACGATGGCGAGGCCAAGGCCTGTGCCGCCGGTTTCGCGTGAGCGCGAAGGGTCTGCGCGATAGAAGCGCTCAAAGATGCGCGCCTGATCTTCGAGTGCGATGCCCACGCCGCTGTCTGTCACAACGATGTCGATGTAGTCGTCACGTTTCACGACAGCGATGCCGACCTGCGAGTTTGCATCCGAGTAGTTGATCGCGTTTTCTATCAGGTTCGTGACGGCGGTGATCAGTTGCTCGCGATTGCCGAGAACGCATCCTGGTTCGAGGTTTGCAACTACGCGCGTGCGCTTTACCTCGGCAAGCACACGAGTGCGCTCGATTGATTCTTGGATGACGTCATCGATGCCGACCTCGTCGTTGTGAGCGACGATCGATGCCGACTGCAGACGCGAGAGCTCGATGATGTCCTGCACGATTTGGCTGAGACGAGTGGCTTCGCGCTGAAGGCTGCCTGCGAACTTGGTAACGGCATCCGGGTCGTCGGTTGCGCCTTGCAAAGTTTCGGCGAGCAAACTGATTGCGCCGATTGGGGTCTTGAGTTCGTGCGAAATGTTGGCGACAAAGTCGCGGCGGGTTTCATCGAGGCGACGAGCTTCGGTGCGGTCTTCGATGCTCAGCGCGATAAGCCCCTGACCGATCGGAGCCGCGGTTGCGATTACCCAGGTCTTGGCCGCACGGCCACCTAGGTTCACTGCACCTTCAAAGTTCTCAGACTTGCCAGACTTGCGTGCCCAGTCGACCAGGTTCAGAAGCTCGAGTTCGATAAGTGGGCGGTCTTGCATCAGACCGAACGCCACGGCCTCTTCGGTTGCTCGAACCATGAGGTTGACCTCGTTGAGGATCACGGCAGGCCGACC
>CAITNA010000108.1 GCA_903893675.1 uncultured Micrococcales bacterium | reverse complement strand
GGCAATGCTAACCGCGCAACCCCGAAAACACGGGGAATTACGAGGTGTTACGCGTTCTTGCGGCTGGTCAAAACCTGGTCGATCAGGCCATATTCGAGCGCCTCTGGGGCGGTCAAAATGTTGTCGCGATCGATGTCTTTCTTGACCTCTGCTGGAGTGCGCTTGGTGTGCTTCGAGATTGTGCTCTCGAGCCACTCGCGCAGGCGGTTGAGTTCCTTGGCCTGAAGTTCTATGTCTGAAGCCTGACCTGGGCCACCCTCGGTTGCTGGCTGGTGCAGCAAGATGCGGGCGTTAGGCAGGGCAAGGCGCTTTCCTGGCGCACCGGCTGCCAAGAGCACTGCGGCTGCCGAAGCTGCCTGGCCAAGGCACACGGTCTGAACCTGTGGGCGAATGTATTGCATGGTGTCGTAGATCGCGGTCATCGCGGTGAACGAGCCACCGGGGCTGTTGATGTACATGGTGATGTCGCGGTCTGGGTCTTGCGATTCGAGAACCAACAGCTGGGCCATGATGTCATCGGCCGAGGCGTCGTCGACCTGAACGCCCAGGAAGATGATGCGATCTTCGAACAGCTTGTTGTATGGGTTCTGCTCGCGGTAGCCGTATGAGGTGCGCTCGGTGAAGCTAGGAAGAATGTAGCGAGCCTCTGGGGTAATCAACTTGTTCTGCATTGGGGCTCCTACTTGTTTCCTACGCCGGTGGCGCTTACTGCAAATTCTTGGATGTGGTCGATGAAGCCGTATTCCAACGCTTCCTTCGCGGTGAACCAGCGGTCGCGGTCGCCGTCTTGCATGATCTGCTCAACGGTCTTGCCGGTCTGCGCTGCGGTTAGCGAAGCAAGCTGACGCTTCATCGAGAGGATGAGCTCTGCCTGAGTCTGCACGTCGGCAGCGGTTCCGCCGAAGCCACCATGTGGCTGGTGCAGCAGCACGCGAGTGTTTGGGGTGACGTAGCGCTTGCCCTTGGTGCCGCTCGAGAGCAGGAACTGCCCCATCGATGCGCACATGCCGATGCCGACGGTCACGATGTCGTTTGGAACGTATTGCATGGTGTCGTAGATCGCCATGCCCGCGGTGATCGAACCGCCCGGTGAGTTGATGTAGAGGTAGATGTCTTTGGTCGAGTCTTCGGCCGCGAGCAAAAGCATCTTGGCGCAAATCTCGTTTGCCATGTCGTCGCGCACCTCTGAGCCGAGCCAAATGATTCGGTCACGAAGCAGTCGTTCGAAAATGCTGCCTGGGCGTTCTGGGGCGTGGTCTGCCATGTTCATCCTCTTTGTTCAATCAGCCCATACTTCGGGCCACGTGTTAAAGGCTAACTGCGGGCCATCGAAATGACCCGCAGTGTTCGCTTATGGGGAAATCGGGTTTGAGCCCGAGTTCTTGGTGCCTAGTGGTCGTGACCTTCGTGGTCGTGGCCCGAGTGGTCCTCTTCGCCGCCGACTAGCGCAGCGTTGTCGAGCTTGCCCTTCGAGTCGCTGACCTCAGCGTGCTCGAGCACGACGGTAAGCGCCTTGCGACGAGCAACTTCCTGAACGAATGCAGGAACCTGACCGTTCTTGTCGATCAACTGAATGAACTCGTTAGGACTCATGCCGTATGACTGCGAAACCTGGATGAGGTACTGAATCAACTCGTTCTCGTTGACCTGAATCTCTTCCTTCTGAGCAATCTCATCGAGAATCATCTGGGTCTTGAACGACTTGGTGCTGTCGATGGTTACCTCTGCGCGGTGCTTGTCGTCTTCGAGACGACCCTCACCCTCGAGGTGGCGGTTCACATCTGACTCGACAACTTCATCCGAGACGGCAACGTCAACAAGCTCGAGCAACTTCTCGGTGAGCTTCTCGCGAGCCTCGAAGCCCTGACCGAATGCCTTCTGGTCTTTGATCTGCTTCTCGATTGAGTCCTTGAGCTCTGCGAGAGTGTCGAACTCTGATGCGAGCTTGGCGAACTCGTCGTCGGCCTTTGGCAGCTCGCGCTCCTTGACCGCGGTCAAGGTAACGGTGATTTCTGCGTCTTCGCCGGCCTTGTCGCCGCCAACGAGCTTCGACTTGAACACTGTGGTCTCACCAGCGGTCAGAGTGTCGAGTGCGTCGTCGATGCCGTCGAGCAGGTTGCCCGAACCGATCTCGTAAGAAATGTTCGAAGCCTCGTCGATGGTGATGTCACCGATTACAGCCTTGAGGTCGATGGTGGTGAAGTCGCCCTTCTTCGCTGGGCGGTCAACACTCTTCAGTGCGCCGAAGCGTGCACGAAGGCTGTCGAGCTCTGCGTCGACCTCGGCCTTGGTAACCGAAACATCGGCGACCTTAACCTTCAGCCCCTTGTAGTCAGGAAGCTTGATCTCTGGACGAACCTCAACCTCGATCTCGACAACGAGGTCGCCTGCGAAGGTGTTCTCGTCTGGAGTCGACTTGATGTCTGCCTGAGGCTGACCGATAACGCGCACGTCGTTCTGCTCAACTGCCTCGCGGTAGATGCGGTCGAGTCCGTCGTTGATTGCGTGAGCGAGAATCGCTGGCTTGCCAACTCGCTTCTCAAGGATGGCTGGTGGAACCTTGCCCTTGCGGAAACCAGGGATGCTGATGTCTTCTGCGATGTGCTCGTATGCGTGATCGATGCTCGGACGCAGGTCTTCTGGCGTCGCAGTGATGGTGAGCTTCACACGGGTTGGCTTGATGCGTTCGACGGTGGTCTTCATGCTTCTCCTGAAAAAAGGGCCTGCGTTTCCGCAGGCCGTATTTGGTGCTGGTCGGGATGACAGGATTTGAACCTGCAACCCCCTGTACCCAAAACAGGTGCTCTACCAAGTTGAGCCACATCCCGGAGGTTGCGTCTGCAATGAAGCAGACAACTTTGCAATCTTAGCCCTAGAATTGACGCGTTCGCCACTAGGCGGCACGCGGATGTAGCTCAATGGTAGAGCCTCAGTCTTCCAAACTGATGGTGCGGGTTCGATTCCCGTCATCCGCTCCAATTATTTAAGGCAGCTTCAGGCATCCCAGTTTTGGGCCTAGCGCTGGCACTTCGGGCACCAGTAAAGCTTCCTGGTCGCCATCTCCTCTAGCCGAATCTTGGTTCCGCATGCCCGGCACGGCTCGCCCTGGCGCTTGTAAACCCAGTTTCGATCGGCCTTGCTCGGGCGCTTGGTGAACAACTCATCGCGAGTAATCATGAAGCCGGTCTTGACCCCCACCTTGAGAAGCTTCACGGCGTCGACCCACAGCGTCTCGATGAGCTCAGTCGGCAGCTGGTTGCCCGGGGTGTGCGGCTCGATGCCAGCGCGAAACAAAAGTTCGGCGCGATAAACGTTGCCGATGCCTGCAACGACATCCTGGTTC
>CAITNA010000107.1 GCA_903893675.1 uncultured Micrococcales bacterium | reverse complement strand
GCTGTCGACGGTTGCCAGGTTGACGTCCGACTCGGTAATTGCACCAACACCGCGGTGGATGATGCGCAGCTGAACCGAATCGTCGACCTCGATCTTGAGCAGCGAGTCTTCGAGGGCTTCAACAGCACCCGAAACGTCACCCTTGATGATGAGGTTGAGCGACTCAACCTTGCCCTCTTCGAGAGCCTTGGTGAAGTCTTCGAGGCTGACGCGCTTGCGGGTCTTGGCCAGCAAGGCATTGCGGTCGGCGGCCTCACGCTTTTCAGCGATCTGGCGAGCCTGACGCTCATCCTCGGTGACAACGAAGGTGTCGCCCGCGCGTGGAACCGATTGAAGGCCGAGCACCTGAACCGGACGGCTCGGGCCTGCAGCCTCCACTGGGTTGCCGTTCTCGTCGAACATTGCGCGAACACGACCGTGAGCCGCACCTGCAACGATCGAGTCGCCGACCTCGAGGGTTCCCGACTGGATGAGCACGGTAGCAACTGCACCGCGACCCTTGTCGAGGTTCGCTTCGATGGCGACACCGCGAGCATCGCGGTTCGGGTTGGCGCGAAGGTCGAGCGCTGCGTCTGCGGTGAGCAGAACTGCGTCGAGCAACTCTGGGATGCCCTTGCCAGTGAGTGCAGATACGTCGACGAACATGACATCGCCACCGTATTCTTCGGCGACGAGGTTGAACTCGGTCAGCTGCTGACGAATCTTGGCAGGGTTTGAACCCTCTTTATCGACCTTGTTGACCGCGACAACGATCGGCACACCGGCCGACTGAGCGTGGTTCAACGCTTCGACGGTCTGTGGCATGACGCCGTCGTCGGCAGCGACAACGAGAATCGCGATGTCGGTGACCTGAGCACCACGCGCACGCATAGCGGTGAACGCCTCGTGACCCGGGGTGTCGATGAAGGTGATCGCACGGTCGATGCCCTCGTGCACTGCGTGCACCTGGTATGCACCGATGTGCTGAGTAATTCCACCGGCTTCGCCAGCCTGAACGTTCGCGTTACGAATCGAGTCGAGCAAGCGAGTTTTACCGTGGTCGACGTGACCCATGACGGTGACTACTGGCGGACGGAACTCGAGCTCATCTTCTTCGTCGAACTCGGTCGAGATGTCGACACCGAACGAAGTGAACAGCTCGCGCTCTTCGTCTTCTGGTGAAACAACCTCAATCTTGTAGCCGAGCTCTTCGCCGAGAATCTGGAAGGTCTCGTCGTCGAGCGATGCGGTCGCGGTGGTCATCTGGCCGAGGTGGAACAGAACGGTGATCAGCTGACCTGCGTTTGCATCGATCTTGTCTGCGAAGTCTTGGATGCTCGCACCACGACGAAGGCGAACAACAGTATTGCCGTCGCCACGTGGAACGATCGCGCCACCAAGGCTCGGTGCTGAACGCTGTTCGAACTCTTCGCGCTTTTCGCGCTTTGACTTGCGGGCCTTGTTGCGGCCGCCGCCCTTTCCGAATGCGCCTGCGGTGCCGCCACTGCGACCACCGCGGCTTGGGCCGCCGCCTGGGCGTGGTGCGCCGAAGCTAGGTGCACCGGTGCCGCCACCGGCACCCGCGCCACCGAAACCTGGGCGTGGACCACCGAAGCCTGGGCGACCTGGGCCACCGGCACCTGCTGGACGTGGGCCACCTGGGCGACCTGCGCCACCTGGGCCACCGGCACCAGCCGGACGAGGACCGCCCGGACGACCGGCGCCATCACGGTTGCGCGAAGGAGCGAATGGGTTGTTGCCACCTGGACGAGCCATTGGGCGAGGAATGCCCATGCCCTGCGAAGCGGCGAAAGGATTGTTGCCAGGGCGTGGGATGCCTGGAACTGCACTCGGTGCAGCAGGTGCTACCGAAGCTGCAGGTGCTGCTGGAGTCTCGGCTGCTGGTGCAGCTGGTGCCTCTGGTGCAGGTGCAGCAGGCTTGCGTGCGCCTGGCTTTGGAGCCGCTGGCGCATCTGCAGGTGCTGCTGGAGTTTCGGCGGCAGGCTCAGCTGCCTTTGCCTTAGGCGCCTTCTTTGGCGCTTCTTCCTTTGGTTTGGCATCAGGGAACGCCTCGCGGAGTCGCTTTGCGACTGGCGGGGTGATCGTTGATGAACCGCTCTTTACGAACTCTCCGAGTTCAGCGAGCTTTGCCAAAGCAACCTTGGAATCGATTCCAAGTTCTTTAGCGATGTCGTATACGCGTGGTAACGCCACTTAGTTTTCTCCTGTCTGGGGCCAACCCCAGTCAGGGCAGGCCGTTAAAGCTTGAGGGGACTCATTTCGAGCTACTCATTTTTTGCCAACATCATTTCTGCCTGTTCTTTGCTAAGTGCCAAACCTGCTGACTTGCTTCGCAGTGCTCTGGCGAAACCGCCTCGGTCGCCCGCGAGTTGAAGACATTCTTTGCTGGGATGAAGCCACGCACCGCGACCGGAAAGTGAAGCCAGTGGATCGAAGGTCAATTCGCCGGAGCGAAGCACGACACGAAGCATTGCTTTTCGTTCGGAGCGCTGGCGACAGCCAACACAGGTTCTAACGGCATTCATTCTACCGACCAATCGGACACTTCGGCAGGGGCAATCGGGGCCGAAACCCCGACCACTCGCCTCTAGTCTTCGCCTTCGAGGATGCTCTCAGGCTGAACGTCGATCTTGGCGCCGGTGAGCTTGGCGGCCAGACGCACGTTCTGGCCCTCCTTGCCGATGGCAAGCGAGAGCTGGTAGTCCGGCACGAGGGCACGCACGTGAACCGCCTTGGCCTCGCCGGTGGCCTTCGGGTCGCCCGGGTTGATGATGTAGGCGCTGGTCACCTTGGCTGGCGAAAGGGCCTGAGTCACGAACTCGCAGATGTCTGCCGAGTAGTCGACAATGTCGATCTTCTCTTCGTTGAGCTCTGCCTGAACGGCACGAACGCGCTGACCGAGTTCGCCGATGCAGGCACCCTTGGCGTTGATGCCGGCTTCGTGTGCACGAACGGCAATCTTGGTGCGGTGGCCTGCCTCGCGAGCGACCTGAACGATCTCGACTGTGCCGGCGGCAATCTCAGGAACCTCGAGTGCGAAAAGCTTGCGCACCAAAGTTGGGTGGGTGCGCGAAACGGTGACCTGTGGGCCGCGGGTTCCCTTGTTGACGTTGGTAACCAATACACGGATGCGCTTGCCGTGTGAATAGTCTTCGCCCGGCACCTGCTCTTCTGGAGGCAGAACTGCCTCGATGCTGCCGAGGTCGACGTGAATCATGTATGGGCGTGGGCCCTGCTGAATCACGCCGGTGACGATGTCGTCTTTCTTGCCGGTGAACTCACCGAACAGACCCTCGTCGTTGATCTCGCGCAGACGCTGAGCAATTACCTGCTTGGCGCTGTGCGCTGCGATGCGGCCAAAGTTGTCTGGCGTGACGTCTTTTTCACCATTCGGTGCGCCAGCTTCATCGAGTTGGGTTTCAAAGATTTGAACCTGACCGGTCTTTTGGTCTAGGTGTGCGCGACCCTGAGGAAGGTTCTTTGGGTCAGCGTGCACTGACTTGAAATAGGCGGCGAGGATCGCGGCCTCAATGATCGACACCAATTCGGTGAATGGAATCTCTTTTTCACGTTCGATGAGTCGCAGTACGCTCAGGTCGATATCCATGGGCTCGCCTTTCGGCCAATAGTCAGTTGTAGGTCGGAGCTGGCTAAGCCAACTCTGCTACCACCGAGTTTAGCGATAGCGAGCGACGCTCGCCGCTTCGACGGTTCCAGTGGTCGACTTCGCCGTTCTCGAGCCCCTTGCCGCAGATGACGATGTGCGGAACACCAATCAACTCGGCGTCTGAGAACTTGATGCCAGGTGAAACCTTGCGATCGTCAAGGATGACCGACTTGCCCTTCGCCTCAAACTCGGCGGCGAGGCGCTCGGCGTGCTCGAATACGGAGTCGTCCTTGCCGGCGGCCACGATGTAGACATCGGCCGGAGCAACAGACTCAGGCCAGATCAGGCCCTTCTCGTCGCGGTTGGCCTCTGCCAACACGGCAACCAGGCGGGTTACGCCGATGCCGTATGAACCCATGGTCACGGTCTGCAGCTTGCCGTTCTCGTCGAGAACTTGAAGGCCAAGAGCCTGCGCATACTTGCGACCGAGCTGGAAGACATGGCCGATCTCGATGCCTCGAGCCAGTTCGAGCGGGCCAGAGCCATCTGGGGCCTGGTCGCCTGCGCGAACCTCTGCGATGTCTGCAATGCCATCGGCGTTGAAGTCGCGACCCTTGACCAGGTCGAATACGTGCTTGCCTTCGATGTTTGCTCCGCTGATCCAGCTGGTGCCATCGACAACGCGTGGGTCGAGCAGGTAGCGAACCTTCGATTCGGCTTCGAGGCCGAGCAGCGGCTTGCCGTTCTTAACTGGGCCGATGTAGCCCTTGACCAGTTCAGGGTGACGCTCGAAGTCGGCATCGGTTGCAGGCTCGACCTCGTTCGGACCAAACGCTGCCTCAGCGCGCTTGGTGTCGACCTCGCGGTCACCAGGTAGACCGACAACAACGAGCGAGCGCTTTCCCTCTGGCGAGGTCAGCGCGAGCACAACGTTCTTGAGCGTGTGAGCAGCAGTCCACTCGTGATCGCGCTTGTGGTTCGCGTTTGCAAGTGCAACCAGCGAATCGATGGTTGAAGTGTTTGGAGTGTCGTGCACGGTTGCGGCTGGTAGGCCATCCGTGCTGGTTGGCGCTGGCGCAACAGTCTTGACGGCCTCGACGTTTGCAGCGTAGCCACCAGGCGAACGCACGAAGGTGTCTTCACCGATTGGACTTGGCGACAAGAATTCTTCGGATGCCGAACCGCCCATCGCGCCGGCATCTGCCTTCACGATTACGTAGTCGACACCGAGACGAGTGAAGATGCGCTCGTATGCATCGCGCTGAGCCTGGTATGAATTGGCAAGACCTTCGTCGGTTAGGTCGAACGAGTATGCATCCTTCATCACAAATTCGCGACCGCG
>CAITNA010000106.1 GCA_903893675.1 uncultured Micrococcales bacterium | reverse complement strand
ACCTCGCGACCTGTCTGCGCGACTTCGTGCCGGCGGCTTGAACGTTCCTGAAGACCGCATCTGGACATCCGCGTTGGCGACCGCGGCGTTTCTGAAGTCGCAGAACCCTGGCGGCACCGCATTTGTGCTCGGTGAGAGCGGCCTGACTCAGGCGCTGCACGACGTTGGCTACACCCAGACCGAGCTCAACCCCGACTATATGGTGCTCGGTGAGACTCGCAACTTCAACTTCGACAGCCTGACCAAGGCCATTCGCCTGATCAACAACGGCGCTCGCTTTATCGCCACCAACCCAGATGCAACCGGCCCGTCGGCCGACGGCGTGCTGCCTGCAACCGGCTCGGTCGCCGCCCTGATCACCAAGGCCACCGGCAAGCACCCATACATCGTGGGCAAGCCGAACCCGATGATGTTCCGCTCGGCCATGCGCAAGATCGGCGCTCACAGCGAGTCGACCGGCATGATCGGTGACCGCATGGACACCGACGTGGTTGCCGGCATCGAGGCTGGCCTGCACACCGTGCTCGTGCTCACTGGCATCAGTGACGACGCCGAGATTCAGAAATACCCGTTCCGACCTACCGAGATTCTGAACTCGGTCGCGGATCTTGTCGACTAACCAGGATGGCGCTTCAGCGCCTAGCGAGAAACTTCTTCGCACAAAAGGGTTTGTAGCCCTCTGGGTGGGTCAAACCATCTCGACGATTGGCAATCAGCTAAGCGGCCTTGCCTTTCCAGTCTTCGCCGTCACCATGCTCGGCATCAACGAATGGCAGATCGGAATTCTGAACGCGGCGAACACCGCATCGTTCTTGCTGGTTGGGCTCACCGCAGGCGCACTCGTCGACCGCATGCGCAAGCGCCGCGTGATGCTGGTTGCAGACTTCGTGCGTTTCGCGTCCACGCTTTCGATTCCGGTTTTGTATTTCACCGGAGTGATTCAGATCTGGCACCTCTTTATTGCGGCTGCCATCAATGGCCTTGCGACTGTGTTCTTCGATGTCAGCTATCAGAGCTACATTCCGATTCTGGTTCCGAAAGACAAAATCGCTTCGGCGAACTCTGCGCTCGAAACCACCAGTCAGATCTCTGGGCTTGGTGGCCCCGCAGTCGTTGGTCTCCTGCTGACCATCATCAAAGCACCGTATGTACTCATCGTCGACGCGGTTTCGTTCCTGGCTTCGGTATTCTCACTTTCTGTAATTCGCGACCGCGAGGTGCCGGCACCAAAGCACGAACGTCAGCCGTTGCGTCGTGAAATTGCCGAAGGCGTCAAGTTCGTGTGGAGCAACAAGATCATTCGCGCAATCTCGTTCTGCACCGCAACCACAAACCTGTTCGGCACCGCGGCAATGACTTTGCTTCCGATTGTGATTCTGCGCAACCAGCACCTCTCGACCGCCACCTTCGGTCTGATCGAATCGCTCGCGGCCGTTGGTGGCTTGCTCGGCGCTATGTCGGCAGCCAAGCTCGCCAGGCGAATTGGTGAGGGCCAGCTGGTTGCGGCATCCTCAGTAATTGCAGGCTTGGTCGGCTTCACCCCGGTTTTGGCTGCAATCAGCTCGCAGGCCGTTGCCATTGCCGTGCTGATCGTTGGAACAACGCTTGGAGCATTCACCACCCTGACCTACAACATCACTCAGGTGAGCGCCCGTCAGCGTCTGTGCCCTGAGCGCTTGCTCGGTCGCATGAACGCATCGATTCGATTCTTTGTATGGGGTGTCATGCCAATCGCCGCCCTGATATCGGGTGGCCTGGCCACCGCAATCGGCATCGTGCCGGTGCTCTGGATCTGCGCATTCGGTGGCCTTTTGGGCTCTTGTTTCGTCGTGTTCAACCCGCTGGCTCGCATGCGAAACCTTGGAAATTCCGAAGTCGCAGCCGAATAGTTCACCCAGCGTTTAGATTAGGTGGGTGCCTAAGTCGAAGAGTTTGCGAGCGTTTAACCACCGCAACTATCGCATTCTGTACCCGGCACTGGCCCTCTCAAACATCGGCACCTGGGCTCAGCGAATCGCCCAGGATTGGCTGGTTCTGCAGCTAACCCACTCTCCGGTCGACCTCGGTTTTGTCACCGGTCTGCAATTCGCCCCCACCCTGATCTTCAGCGTTTACGGCGGCGTGCTGGCCGACCGCTTCGACAAGCGCAAGCTGCTTGCCCTGACCAACATCGGTGCAGGTCTTGTATCGCTCATCCTTGGTTTGCAGGTAATTCTTGGCACGGTGACCATCGGCGACGTCTATGTTCTGGCCCTGGCTCTCGGTCTGTTCAACGCAATCGATGGCCCGATTCGTGCATCGTTCACCAGCGAGCTGGTCGGCAAGAGCGACATCGCCAATGCAGTCAGTCTCAACTCAGCAAACTTCAATGTCGGCCGTCTGGTAGGCCCAGCGGTCAGTGGTCTGATGATCGCGGCTTTCGGCACCGGCCCGTCGTTCATCATGAACTCGATTACCTATGTCGCAATGCTGATCGCACTTGTCTCACTTCGCAAAAAAGATTTGCACCTATCTGAGAAGCAACTCACCAAAGCAAAATTCACGGATGCACTTCACTACGTTCGCGGTCGCCTCGACTTGCAGATGGTGATGCTCACGGTTTTCGCAACCGCAACTTTTGGAATGAATTACCAGATCTTCAACGCGCTGATGGCAACCGAGGCATTTCACAAAGGTCCAGCCGAGTTCGGCGGTCTCGGAACTTTCTTGGCAGTCGGTTCGCTAACCGGCGCACTCTTGTCTTCGCGTTTTGAAGCCGGTCGTGTTCCTCGTCGAATCATGCTCGGTGCAACCGCATTCGGTTTGCTCCTAATTGTTCTCGCGCTGATGCCGACCTATTTGGCTTACTCGCTTGCGCTTCCATTCGGCGGTTCGATTGCACTTCTCACACTGATTTCTGCAAACAGTTATGTGCAGACGACAACTGATTCGCACATCCGTGGTCGTGTGATGGGAATCTATTTGACAATCTTCATGGGTGGCACGCCGTTGTTCTCGCCAATCATCGGATGGCTCGCTGCGCTAATCGGAATTCGCGCGACAATCGTGACCTGTGGTTCGTTGGTTGCCGTCGCTGCGTTTGTGTTGTTCTTGACCTACTCGGCACAGCGCAAGAAGTTGATCGAAGACACCGGCGATACGCCGACGATGGCAATCGATCTGCTTTAGACCTTCAACAATTCGGCGGCGGCCTCAAGCTGTGGTGCCAAGAAGCGATCCGGGCCAACACCAGGCACCTTGCTGCGCAACTTCGCAACCCACGCACCCGTGATGGCCGCAGGCTTGTGAGGTGCGCGGGCCTCAATTGCTAGAGCCGAGGCAACCCACTCGACTGCCAAAATCATGCGCAGGTTGTCGACGACTCGGCGCAGTTTGCGGCCCGCGTGCCAGCCCATCGAGACGTGGTCTTCCTGCATTGCCGAGGTCGGAATCGAGTCGACAGACGCTGGCACGGCCAAGCGCTTGCTGTCTGACACCAGACCCGCGGCCGTGTACTGGCCAATCATCAGGCCGCTGTCTACGCCAGGGTCGTCAGCCAAGAACGGGTTCAGGCCGAACGAGCGGGCCTTGTCGAGCATGCGGTCGGTGCGGCGCTCAGACATTGAACCTAGGTCGGTT
>CAITNA010000105.1 GCA_903893675.1 uncultured Micrococcales bacterium | reverse complement strand
TCTTGCTACGTGATCATCACCGAGTTCTTGCCAAAGTGGGGCGTCGAGTTCGAGTTGGTGCAGGGCAACAACGAGGCCGACTGGGCCTCTGCCCTTTCGAAGCCGACCAAGGCCGTTTTCATCGAGACCCCTAGCAACCCGATGATGGAAATCGTCGACATCGCGATGGTCAGTGAGCTGGCTCACAAAGCTGGCGCTCTGGTGATCGTCGACAACGTTATGGCTTCACCGGTTTTGCAGAAGCCGCTTGCCCTCGGAGCCGACGCCGTGATGTATTCGGCAACCAAGCACATCGACGGCCAGGGCCGCGTGCTCGGTGGTGCTGTCGTTGGCTCGGATGCCTACATCAACGGAATCGTTCGCCCATTCACGCGTCACGCTGGTTTGGCAATGGGTGCATTCGAGGCCTGGGTGCTCACTAAGTCACTCGAGACCATGGGGCTGCGCGTCGCCCGCATGACCGACAACGCACTCGAGGTCGCGCTGTTCCTAGAGTCGCACCCGAAAATCGAGCGCGTTCGCTACCCGTTCTTGCAGTCGCACCCACAACACGAACTTGCCAAGAAGCAGATGGCCGGCGGTGGCTCGACTGTTTGCTTCGCATTCAAGGGCGACAAGAACGAGACCTACAAATTCATGGATGCACTTCAGGTGATCGACATTTCGAACAACATTGGCGATGCCAAGAGCCTGATCACTCACCCGGCTTCGACCACTCACCGTCGACTCGCGCCAGAGGTTCGCGCTCAGGTTGGAATCACCGATTCGACCGTGCGCCTATCGGTTGGCATCGAGTATGCCGGCGACCTGATTCACGACCTGAAGCAGGCGCTTAGCTAGCTACAGCTGCAATTCGCGAGATCGCCTCGGCGATGTTCTCGTGGCTGGTCGCGAAGTTGAAGCGCACAAACCCCTTGTATTGCTTGCCGAAGTTCGTGCCCGGCTCAACGCCGACCTTGGCATTCTCGAGCAAGAAGGCGGCAGGGTTCTCACCAAAGCCGCACTCGCTCACGTCAACCCAGGCCAGGTAGGTGGCCGCTGGCACACTCACGCGAGCCTTTGGCAGCTTCTCGGCGAACTGCTTGATGGTGAAGTGGCGGTTGGCATCGAGGGTGGCAACGGTCTCGTCTAGCCAACCCTCTGAGTTGTCATAGGACTCGACCATTGCGAAGGCCCCGAGCAGCGATGCACGCCAGTGCATGGCCTCTGGGGTGCGGGCAACTACTGCCTGCATCTCGTCGCTGGCGGTAATGACGATTGCGGCCTTGAGGCCTGCCGTGTTCCACGACTTGCTCGAAGACGTGATGACTATGCCAGTCTTGCGCGCGTTGTCGCTGACCGAAAGGTATGGCACAAACTCACTCTCGCCGTAGGTCAGCGGCGCGTGAATCTCGTCGCTGATCACCACTGCCCCGTGCTTCGCGGCGATGTCGGCAAGTTTGCTCAGTTCGGCGTGGGTGTGGACCGTGCCGGTTGGGTTCTGCGGGTTGCAGAACAGCAGCAGCCTTGCGCCGTCTGCGAATGCGGCATCGACCGCATCCAAGTCGAGTCGCCAGCCGG
>CAITNA010000104.1 GCA_903893675.1 uncultured Micrococcales bacterium | reverse complement strand
TGCGGCCACCTTCGCGAATCGCGAAGCGCAGACCTTCGTCCATAGCAACTGGCTGGATAAGCGAGACAACCATCTCGGTGTTATCGCCAGGCATAACCATTTCGGTTCCACTTGGCAACGAGACAACGCCTGTTACGTCAGTGGTACGGAAGTAGAACTGTGGACGGTAGTTTGCGTAGAACGGGTTGTGACGGCCACCCTCATCCTTGGAAAGGATGTAGACGTTGCCCTCGAAGTTGGTGTGAGGGGTGATCGAGCCTGGCTTGCAAAGAACCTGGCCACGCTCAACGTCTTCACGCTTGGTTCCACGGAGTAGAACACCAACGTTTTCGCCAGCCTCTGCGTAGTCGAGTAGCTTGCGGAACATTTCGATACCGGTAACGGTGGTCTTGACCTTGTCCTTGATTCCAACGATTTCAACTTCGTCGTTAACCTTGATCTGGCCACGCTCTACCTTGCCGGTAACAACGGTTCCACGACCAGTGATGGTGAAGACGTCTTCTACAGGCATTAGGAATGCCTTGTCGGTGTCGCGAACAGGCTCAGGAATGAACTCGTCAACTGCGTCCATAAGTGCAAGAACAGTTGCGCCCCAAGTTGCGTCGCCTTCTAGAGCCTTTAGAGCCGAAACGCGAACAACTGGTGCGTTGTCGCCGTCGAACTCCTGGCTGCTGAGTAGGTCGCGGACCTCAACCTCAACGAGCTCTAGGATTTCTTCGTCGTCAACCATGTCGCTCTTGTTTAGAGCTACAACGATGTAAGGAACGCCGACCTGGCGAGCTAGTAGAACGTGCTCGCGGGTCTGAGGCATAGGACCGTCCGTTGCAGCAACAACAAGGATGGCGCCATCCATCTGTGCAGCACCGGTGATCATGTTCTTGATGTAGTCAGCGTGACCTGGAGCGTCTACGTGTGCGTAGTGGCGCTTCTCGGTCTGGTACTCTACGTGCGAGATGTTGATGGTAATACCGCGCTGCTTCTCCTCAGGGGAGTTGTCGATCTGGTCGAACGCAGAAGCGGTGTTAAGAGTTGGGTACTTGTCGTGAAGTACCTTGGTGATTGCCGCAGTCAGAGTGGTCTTACCGTGGTCAACGTGACCAATGGTACCGATGTTAACGTGCGGCTTGGTGCGCTCGAATTTCGCCTTAGCCATTTGGGTCCTCCTCAGGACTGATTTTCATCGGACAAGAATATGCCCGAAGAGATTATGGGTTTCGTTTTATTTTAGTTGGTTTTGAGCCGTAGCGGTAAAACTACTACTCGCCCTTGTTCTTCTGAACGATTTCGTCGGCTACCGCACGAGGAACCTCAGAGTAAGACTCAAAGGTCATCGAGTACACAGCACGACCAGAGGTCTTGCTACGTAGGTCTCCAACGTAACCGAACATTTCAGACAGTGGAACCAGGGCGCGAACGACCTTGACGCCAGTAGCGTCATCCATTGACTGAATCTGACCACGGCGAGAGTTGAGGTCTCCGATAACGTCACCCATGTATTCCTCTGGGGTACGTACTTCGACGGCCATCAACGGCTCGAGTAGTACAGGTTGTGCTAGACGAGATGCTTCTTTGTAAGCAATCGATCCAGCAATCTTGAAGGCCATTTCAGACGAGTCAACGTCGTGGTAGGCACCGTCGAGAAGGCTTGCCTTCACACCGACTACTGGGTAGCCAGCGAGGGTACCGACGAGCATTGCGTCCTTGATACCTGCGTCGACTGACGGGATGTACTCACGAGGAACGCGACCACCGGTAACGGCGTTCACGAACTCGTAAACCTTGTCGCCCTCGACCTCCATAGGCTCAAGCGAGATCTGCACCTTAGCGAACTGACCCGAACCACCGGTCTGCTTCTTGTGGGTGTAGTCGTACTTGTCGACCTTGCGCTTGAGGGTCTCGCGGTAAGCAACCTGTGGCTTACCAACGTTTGCCTCAACCTTGAACTCGCGACGCATGCGGTCTACGAGGATGTCGAGGTGGAGCTCGCCCATGCCCGAGATAACGGTCTGGCCGGTCTCGTGGTCGTGCTCAACGCGGAAGGTTGGGTCTTCTTCAGCAAGCTTCTGAATCGCAAGACCGAGCTTCTCCTGGTCGCCCTTGGTCTTCGGCTCAATTGCAACCGAGATAACAGGCTCTGGGAAGGTCATCGACTCAAGAACGATCTGGTTGTCTGGGTCACACAGGGTGTCTCCAGTGGTGGTGTCCTTCAGACCGATTGCTGCGTAGATGTGGCCAGCGGTTACTGACTCAACAGGGTTTTCCTTGTTGGCGTGCATCTGGAACAGCTTTCCGATGCGCTCCTTCTTGCCCTTGGTCGAGTTAACAACCTGGTCGCCTGAGTTTGCCTTGCCCGAGTAAACACGGATGTAGGTAAGACGACCGAAGAATGGGTGGGTCATGACCTTGAATGCAAGCGACGCGAATGGAGCGTCTGACTTTGCTTCGCGGTGCAGACGAACTTCCTCGTCACGTGGGTCTCCACCCTCAACCGATGGAACATCCAAAGGCGATGGCAGGTAGTCGATAACGGCGTCAAGCATTGGCTGAACACCCTTGTTCTTGAAAGCTGAGCCACAAAGAACTGGGTAGATCTCGCTGTTGACGGTGAGTTTGCGGATTGCGCCCTTGATCTCGGCAACGCTTAGCTCTTCGCCAGCGAAGAACTTCTCCATGAGCGCTTCGTCGGTCTCTGCAACGGTCTCGAGCAGAATCTGACGGTAGTGGTCAGCCTTCTCCTTGAGGTCGGCAGGGATCTCTTCGACGTTGTACTTTGCGCCCATCTCGACGTCTCCGCGCCAGGTCAGTGCGCGCATCTCGACGATGTCAACGACACCTTCGAATGACGACTCTGCACCGATTGGAATCTGGATTACGAGTGGCTTTGCGCCGAGGCGCTCAATGATGGTCTTTACGGTGAAGTAGAAGTCTGCACCGAGCTTGTCCATCTTGTTTACGAAACAGATACGAGGAACGTCGTACTTGTCAGCCTGACGCCAAACGGTCTCAGACTGAGGCTCAACACCTTCCTTGCCGTCGAAGACAGCAACTGCACCGTCGAGAACACGAAGCGAACGCTCTACCTCAACGGTGAAGTCCACGTGTCCCGGGGTGTCGATGATGTTGATCTGGTTCTTGTTCCAGAAGCAAGTGGTAGCAGCCGAGGTAATGGTGATACCGCGCTCCTGCTCCTGCTCCATCCAGTCCATGGTCGCTGCACCGTCGTGCACCTCACCGATCTTGTGGGTGATACCGGTGTAGAACAAGATGCGCTCGGTGGTAGTGGTCTTACCGGCGTCAATGTGCGCCATGATGCCGATGTTGCGAACCTTGTTTAGGTCAGTAAGCACGTCTTGTGCCACGGTGGTCTCCTGGATGTTGGGTTTCGGTGTTGCAAAAAATCTGGGTGCTGCATGAAACATCCGCCTACCGATGTTGCTAGTAGGCGGATGCGGTGCCTACTACCAGCGGTAGTGGGCGAAGGCCTTGTTCGACTCAGCCATCTTGTGGGTGTCTTCGCGACGCTTCACAGCTGCGCCAAGCCCGTTCGATGCGTCGAGGATCTCGTTCATCAGACGGTCGGTCATGGTCTTCTCGCGACGGAGCTTTGCATACTGAACCAACCAACGCATTGCGAGGGTGTTGGCGCCGCCTTGCGACGAACGGCCTTGATCTCGTCGTCGACCTGATCACCCTCGCCACCGTGGTTGAACGAGTAGTTGTTGCTGTTGCCGTCG
>CAITNA010000103.1 GCA_903893675.1 uncultured Micrococcales bacterium | reverse complement strand
GTTGATTTCAAACGGTTGGTTCATGCACCGCGCATACAAGGGTGAAATCGACTTCCCATACCCAGAGAACGTCAACCCGATCATGATCTCGTTCCACATCCAGGATGCGGGAATCATGAACGAAGACATCGCCGCCCAGCTAAAGAAGCTCGGCCCAATCGGTTGCCGAGACTGGACCACCGTCTACCGCCTTCGCGACTACGGCGTGCCTGCCTTCTTCTCGGGCTGTGTCACCACCACCGTCGGCCAGGTTCTGCCTAACGCCTGGGGCGCAGGCAAGATGCCGTTGCTCGCAGTTGTCGAGGCCGGTCGCAAATGGCTGAAGGCCAAGTGGGTCTTCATTCCTAAGTGGTTCTACATTCAGATTGGCGACTACGTGAAGGACTTCACGCTTGTCGAGGGCATCGAAGACGCCCGCCGCATGCTTGCTAAGTATGCGAAGTTCGGCCACGTGCTGACCAAGCGTCTGCACTGCTACCTGCCTGCTCGCTCGATGGGCCAGAAGGTCACCTTCGTTCCAGGCAAGCGCTCGGATGTTCGTTTCGAGGGACTACTCGATTTGAACGAGCACGACTTCAACAAGATTCGCACCGGCATCGAGAACAAACTCGAGATCATCATCGGTGAGATTCTTGCTGGCAAGTCGCGCGACGAGGTCATGAAGAAGTGGCGCGAAATCGTTGCAGACGATGTTGCCTTCGCAGACGAGTACTGCAACAACCTCGCACCACTCGGCGAGAGCGCAATCGACTTGCCTGACACCTACAAGAAGTTCAAGTCGCACGTCGTGAAGCTTGGCAACAACAAGCGTGGCGCTCGTGCGGTCAACGTTGCATTCGCCTGTGACCAGAACCTCGCGAATGAACTCGCAATTGTTATCGCATCCGTAGAAAAGAACACTAAGCGTGAACTGAACGTTCACCTGCTCTCTCGCGGATTGAAGGACGACTACTACCAGAAGCTGCACAAGCTGTTCCCGAAGATCAACTTCTCGTTCTATGACTTCGACAACGTGCAGTACGGCAGCAAGGTCAACCTGATGAAGCACATCACGGTCTCGACGTTTGACCGTCTGTTCTTGCCGATGGTGCTTACCGATCTCGACAAGGTGCTCTACCTCGATGTCGACATTTTGGTTCGCGGCGATGTCGGCCAGCTTTACGACACTCGCTTGGGCAATAAGCGTTTCGCCGGCAAGCGCAGCCGCATGGATGGCTGGGCCAACCTGATCGACGTAATCACCCGCGTTTCATTGCTGCTTCCTCCGCAGGCGGCATGGAACCTGCGTCGCCGTGCACACGCAACCGGCAACCTGACCTCAGACACCTACAACGCCGGCATCTTGCTGATGAACCTCAAGCGCATGCGCGAAGAGAACTTCATCGAGAACAACCTGTACTTGGTTGAAGAGCTGCGTCTGAACGACCAGGACGTCATGAACTTCTATGCCGGTGGCGAGGCGATTGCCATCGACGACGACTGGAACTACGTGCCGACTCAGGACTACTCGACCGACCCGAAGATCGTTCACTGGGCTGGCCCATCCAAGCCATGGAAGGCGGCTTACGCCCTCTATAAGCCTGAGTTCGTGGCCATCGGTGAAGAACTAAAGTCGAAGTAATGAAGAAACCGACCAAGGCAGTTATCCCGGTAGCCGGGCTGGGCACACGCTTTTTGCCAGCCACCAAGGCCATGCCGAAAGAGATGCTGCCGCTGGTCGACAAGCCGGTCATCCAGTATGTGGTTGAAGAGGCCGTGCGTTACGGCTTCGAAGACATCCTGTTCGTGACCGGTCGCGACAAGTATGCGCTTGAGAACCATTTCGACTCGGCCGAGGCCCTCGAGGCTCGCCTTGAAGAGCGTGGCGACGACGAGAAGCTCGAAAAGGTTCAGGCCCCGACCAACCTTGGCCGCATTCACTACGTTCGCCAGGGCGGTGCAAAGGGCCTAGGCCACGCAATTGCCACTGCCCGCTCGTTCACCGGCGACGAGGCCTTTGCGGTTCTGCTCGGCGACGACGTAATCGAAGAGAACTCTCACCTGCTCGAGCGCATGCGCGAAGTGCACATGGCAACCGGCGCATCAGTTGTTGCATTGGTCGAGGTGCCAAAGAGCGAGATTCACAAGTATGGCTGCGTGAAGCCTGGCTCAATCGACGGCGACGTGATTCAGATCGAAGACTTCGTCGAAAAGCCAAAGGCCGAGGTTGCACCTTCGAACTATGCGGTAATCGGCCGCTACATTCTTCGCCCAGAGATTCTCGACATCATCGACGGGCTCGAGCCTGGTGCAGGTGGCGAAATTCAGCTGACCGACGCACTTGCCATCTCGGCTCGCGACCCGAAGCTTGCAGGCGGAGTTGTCGGCGTGGTCTTCAAGGGCGAGCGCTATGACGCTGGCGACAAGTTGGAATACATTAAGGCCACTATTCGCCTGGCTTCTAAGCGCGACGACCTCGGCCCAGAGCTCAACGCCTGGCTAAAGGAATTCGTTAAGTAATTCGGCCGCATTCGGCACGCTGTTTGCATAAAGGTTCAGGTCGTGCTCTCGGATGCGCTTGGCAAACACAATTGCGTTCTGCTCTGTGGCACGGCCATCCTTGATTGCTTTTTGAATCGTCTTTTGAATCTCACGCAGTGACTTTAGGCGATCTGCAAACTTCTGTGTATCGCTGGTCTGCTGTGTGATTGAGCGAGCGCCCTCGGTGCGAACGCGCCACAGATAAATGGTCTCGGCGAGCACATCGAATTGTTTCGCGTCGGCATAAGCGCG
>CAITNA010000102.1 GCA_903893675.1 uncultured Micrococcales bacterium | reverse complement strand
CGCGCCGCAGCCTGGTTGCAACCCAGCCACGACGATGTCGATATCGCGGTTTTCGGTGTTCCAGCCCACCTAACTTCCATCTCTCCAACCGGTGCCGACCAGACTCCGGCGGCCATTCGCCGAGCCCTCCTTCGCTATTCGACCTACAACTGGTCACACGACGTTGACCTGGCCCGACTGGTTGCCGGCGACCTCGGCGATGTCGACCTGCCAGACTCCCCTGAGGGCGAAGAGCGCACCAGCTCGCTTGCCAACCTTGCGGTGTCGAAATCTAGGCTCGCCGTGGCCCTCGGCGGCGACAACTCGGTCACCTATGCGGTGACCCGCGGTGCATTTGCGGGCGATTTGAGCCGCGCCGGCCTCATCACCTTGGATGCACACCACGACCTTCGCGACGGCATCAGCAACGGTTCGCCAGTTCGCCGCCTCATCGAGGATGGCCTTCAGGGCAAGAACGTGGTTCAGATCGGCATCGCGGACTTCAGCAATTCGCCGGCCTACGCTGCCCGTGCGCGCGAGCTCGGCATCACAGTGATTCCGCGAAGTGCTCTTCGCGGCCGCAGCATCGCCGATGTTTTGGCTGAGGCCGTGTCGATTGCCGGAAACGGAACCGACGGCATCCATGTTGATTTCGATGTCGACGTTTGTGATCGCGCCGTCGTGCCTGCCTGCCCAGCCGCGGCCCCTGGCGGCATCAGCGCCGACGAGCTGCGCCAGTTTGCCTACCTGGCCGGCAAGACCGGTTTGGTGCGCTCGATGGACATCACAGAAATTGATGCAAGCAATGACAGCTCGGATGAACGTACCGTTCGCCTTGGCGCACTCTTGATTCTCGAGGCCGCCGCTGGCCTAGCTGCTCGCTAAGAAACAGGCGCGCCGCAGCTGCGAGACCAGGCTGCTAAACCAACTTCGAAGTTGCCAGCACAGCCGCGATCGAAAACATAATCACTGCAATTGCGCTGTCGAGCACTCGCCAGAAAATCGGCTTCGACATGAAACGTGCCGCGGCCCTTGAACCATAGCCGAGCCCAAAGAACCACACCAGCGATGCCGTCATTGCGCCAAACGCAAACTGCCAGCGAAGCGCCCCGAATTGATTGGCCACTGAGCCCACGAAGATCACTGTGTCGAGATAGACGTGCGGGTTAAGAAAGGTCATGGCGAGCACGCTCAACACCGCGCTTCGCATACTCGTGCTTGCTTCGCCACGTGCATCCAAGCTGTCGCTCTTCATCGCAGAACGAATTGACTTGATGCCAAACCAGACGAGGTAGGCAACGCCGAACCAGCGAATGAGTTCGAGCATCCATGGAAGACCCTTGATCAATGCACCGAGCCCGGCAACGCCGAGTGCAATTAGGAGCGCGTCGGCAAGAGCACAGATTGCCACAACAACGAAAACAAATTTGCGAGTGAGGCCCTGACGAATCACGAACGCGTTTTGTGCGCCGATGGCAACAATCAAGCTGAGTCCGGTTAAGAGCCCGGTGAAGAAGGCAATCACTGAAACATCCTTTTGCGCGAGCGGAGCCCAACTGCTTTTAGTTCCCTGGCCATTCGCCGAGTCTATTTCATCGAGTCTTAACACATTTGGCCGCATCGAGCAACCCCGCTGCCCTATCATCAAGGTATCGAGTCGTGTACTCATGGCAAAGGGGAATTCATGTATTGCAGCAACTGTCAAATTTCAGGTCAAAGCGGATCGTTTTGTTCGAAGTGCGGAAACGCTCTGGTAGCTGAACCGGTTGCACAGGCTACATCCCTTGCCCCAAAGAGCAAGAATGGTTTGCTCAAGCTCTCGACCATCATTCCTGCGACTGTTGCATTGGTAGCCCTAGTCGCGGCGGTGGTTCTTGGAACTCAGTTTGCTTCAGCTAATGATCAACTCAATAAGTTGAAAGCTCGCGAAAAGTCTGCGCAGAGCCAGGTAGCAGCGAGAGTCGAGCTTCTTAGCAAGGCGCTCAGCGATTGCAACATCGGCGTCGGAACCAGTGGCTTCAAGCAGCTCGACAAGGCACACGTAACTTTGAGTGACACCAACAGTTCTGACGTAACTTATGACGATACGAAATGCGTTCTTCAGAAGTTGAATGCGCCAACAAACGTCATGGATGCGTTCATCCAAGTTGGTTACAGCGATGGCGGCGAGATCAAAACGTTTGACGGTTTTGGTGTTGCTTTCTCTTGGGATGAGGTCATTGGTCACCCAAACGCTGGCTACCTCTACATCTGGGTCGAAGGCTCAGCAGACTCGGTCGCAACTGGAACCGTATAGAGCCACCCAGCCGTCAATCTGAATTAAATAGAAAAACCTCCCGTTTCCGGGAGGTTTTTCGTTTGTGGAGACTAGGGGGGTCGAACCCCTGACCCCCTGCTTGCAAAGCAGGTGCTCTACCAACTGAGCTAAGTCCCCGTATGGGTATTTAGTTATCTTCCGCTTCTTTTCAGAACCTGAAGAGGCTGCTTGGTGGGCCTAGGAGGACTTGAACCTCCGACCTCTTCATTATCAGTGAAGCGCTCTAACCACCTGAGCTATAGGCCCAAGAGCCTTGTTAACCCTAGTCGAACCAGTGGCTCGAGGTCAAACCAGTTTTGAGCCGACCAGCGAGAAATTACTCGTTGGTGAAGCCGACTCGGATGCCGCCCGAGAGGCGAGCGATCAGGTTGAACAGCAAGGCGCCGATGCCCGAGAGCAGGGTGCCGAGCACGATGTTGAAGATTGCGATTGCGCCTGCGAACGAGAGCATGCGAGGCAGGCTCAGGCCAGCCTGAACATCGACGCCGCCGGCTGAACCGCCAACGACCGAGTTCAGCAGGCTGTTCAGCGAACCGAACAGGCCGGTGGTGCTCAGCACAACCCAGAGGAACGCGAAACCGATGATGGTCGCGATTGCGCCAGCCAGGGTGACCATGAAGCCGTTGCGCACTGCCGACCAAAAGTCGATGTGCACGAGCTTGAGCTTGACCTGCTTGACCGGAGTCAGGGTCTGCTTTGCCTTCTTGGTGATGAAGTTACTCATTGCTTGCTCCTACTGTTTCGTGCTGTGCATCCAAGTTTCGCTCTGTGTTTCGAGCCAAACCAATCACGCTGTCGTCTTCTTCGAATCGAGCGAAGACCACACCCATGGTGTCGCGGCCCTTTGCAGGAACCTCGGCAACCGCAGACCGAACCACTCTACCGCTCTCGAGAACGACGAGAACTTCGTCGTCGTCGGCAACGATCAGGGCTCCGACCAGGTCGCCGCGCTTCTCTTCGAGCTTGGCCACCTTGATGCCGAGCCCGCCACGGTTCTGTGCGCGGTATTGGTCGACAGATGTTCGCTTTGCGTAACCACCCTCGGTTACTACGAACACGAACGCACCATCAACGTCGTTGATCACCGATGCACTGAGCAACTCATCGCCGTTGCGGAAAGCCATGCCCATAACACCCGAGGTGTCACGACCCATTGGGCGCATGCTCTCGTTGTCGGCCTTGAAGCGAATCGACATGCCCTTGTGTGAAACGAGCAAGATGTCGTCGGTGTCGCGAACCAGCATTGCGTCGACAACTTCGTCGTCTTCGCGCAACTTGATCGCGATGATGCCGCCACTGCGAGCGGTGTCGTATTGGGTCACCTCGGTCTTCTTGACCAGACCCTTGCGAGTGGCCAAGACCAGGTATGGCGCCTGCTGGTAGTCCTTGATGTCGAGAACCGAGGCGACCTGCTCGTCTGGCTGCAGGGCCAAGAGGTTGGCGACGTGCTGGCCCTTGGTGTCGCGGCCGGCCTCAAGAACCTCGTGTGCCTTCGCGCGATAGACGCGACCCTTGTTGGTGAAGAACAACAGCCAGTGGTGAGTGGTGGTCACGAAGAAGTGTTCGACCACGTCGTCTGCACGCAGGCTGGCACCCTTCACTCCCTTGCCACCGCGATGCTGCGAACGGTAGTTGTCACTCTTGGTGCGCTTGATGTAGCCACCGCGAGTCAAAGTGATGACCATCTCTTCTTCAGGGATGAGGTCTTCCTTAGTGACGTCGCCATCGAGTCCGGCAACAATCTTGGTGCGTCGCTCGTCACCGAACTTCTCGGTGACTTCGGCAAGTTCATCCTTGACGATGTTGCGCTGACGCTGTGGGTCGGCGAGGATCGCCTTGTAGTCGACGATGAGCGCTTCGATCTCGGCAGCCTCGTCGATGATCTTCTGGCGCTCGAGCGCTGCGAGCTGACGCAGCTGCATCGCGAGAATTGCCTTGGCTTGCTCTTCATCGATGTCGAGCAGCTTCATCAAACCTTCGCGCGCCTCTTCGGCGTTCGCGCTCTTGCGAATCAACGCGATGACCGCGTCGAGTGCATCGAGTGCCTTCAGGTATGCGCGCAAAATGTGTGCGCGCTTTTCCGCCTGACGCAGTCTGAAGTTGGTGCGGCGAACAATCACGTCGATCTGGTGGTTCACCCATTCACGGATGAATCCATCAAGTGAAAGCGTGCGTGGCACCCCGTCGACCAACGCGAGCATGTTCGCGCTGAAGTTCTCGCGCAGCTGAGTGTGCTTGTAGAGGTTCGCGAGCACCACCTTTGCGACTGCATCCTTCTTAAGAACGATGACCAAACGCTGGCCGGTGCGACCCGAAGTTTCGTCGCGAATGTCTGCAATGCCGGTGAGCTTGCCAAGCTTTACCTGCTCGGCAATCTTCTCGGCGAGGTTGTCTGGGTTCACCTGATATGGCAGCTCGGTGACAACCAGGCAGGTGCGGCCGTGAATTTCTTCAACGTTCACAACGGCCTGCATGGT
>CAITNA010000101.1 GCA_903893675.1 uncultured Micrococcales bacterium | reverse complement strand
GTGCCCTTCGGCAACCTCTTCAGGAGTGCGAATGTCGAGAATGTGAGTCATGGCTTCTCCTAGAGGGTGATGTCGATTGCAGTTAGCTTCTCGGCCTCAATCGTAACGCGAACCTGCTCGAGAACCGAAGCCTCTACTGGCGAGTCAACGGTGATGATCGAAAGCGCCTTGCCGCCCTTTTGCTGGCGGGCAATCTGCATTGCGGCGATGTTGATGCCGGCCTCAGCAAAGGCCTTGCCATAGATAGCAACGATGCCCGGGCGGTCTTTGTAGACCATGAGAACCATGTGCTCGGCCATCGAAAGGTCGATGTCATAGCCATTGATGGCCACAATCTTCTGGATGAGCTTCGGACCAATCACCGTTCCCGAAACCGATGCGGTGGTGCCATCGGCGAGGGTGGCCCTAATGGAAGTCACGTTGCGGTATTCGTCGCTGTGGCCATCCGTGGTGAGGCGAACCTCGATGCCGCGCTGCTCAGCCATGAGCGGTGCGTTCACGTAAGAAACCTGCTCGGTAACAGCGTTCTGGAAGAAGCCCTTGAGGCCGGCCAGCTTCAGCACCGAAACGTCGTGGACAGCGATCTCGCCGCGAACCTCAACCTCGATTGCGCTAACCGCGCCGCCAGCGATGGCGAAAAGAACCTGGCCCATGTGCTCCATGAGCGAGATGCCTGGCTTGACAGATGCGTCGATGTTTCCGCCGGCAACGTTCACGGCGTCTGGCACGAGGTCACCCGCGAGCGCGAGTCGAACCGACTTGGCAACCGAAATGCCCGCCTTCTCTTGCGCCTCGTCGGTCGAAGCACCGAGGTGAGGCGTGACAACGATGTTGTCGAGCTCAAGAAGTGGTGAATCCTTAGGTGGCTCGTTGACGAACACGTCGAGACCAGCGCCAGCAATGCGCTTCGACTTCAGCGCCTCATAGAGCGCCGCCTCGTCGATGATTCCACCGCGCGAGCAGTTGACGATGCGCAGGTTTGGCTTTGCCTTGGCAAACTGCTCGGTCGAGATCATGCCGGTGGTCTCAGGAGTCTTAGGAATGTGGATAGTAATGAAGTCTGACTGCTCGATGACTTCATCCAAGGTGGCGAGCTTCACGCCGATCTGCTCTGCGCGAGCAGGGGTCACGTATGGGTCGTAACCGATCAGGTTTGCGCCAAAGCCGGCAAGGCGCTGGGCAACCAAGGTTCCGATGCGGCCAAGGCCGATGATTCCGATGGTCTTCTCATAGAGCTCGACACCGGTGAACTTCGAGCGCTTCCACTCGCCTGCCTTCAGCGAGGCATTGGCATCTGGAATGAAGCGGGCCAGGGCAAACAGGTGACCGATGGCCAACTCAGCTGCCGAAATCACGTTCGAGGTCGGGGCGTTGACCACCATCACGCCGGCATTGGTTGCGGCCTTGATGTCTACGTTGTCTAGGCCTACACCCGCGCGGGCAATGACCTTTAGCTGTGGGGCTGCCGCAATGGCCTCGGCGTCTACCTGGGTTGCCGATCGAACCAGGATGGCGTCTGCGGAAGCCAAGGCCTTGAGCAGAGCCGGGCGGTCGGTGCCGTCAACATTCACAATCTCGAAGTCTGGGCCTAGGGCCTCAACGGTGGCTGGTGAGAGCTCTTCGGCAATAAGTACGACTGGCTTGGTCAAGGGGTAATCCTCTTTATTGGTGTTTGGTGGGGATCACCACGGCAGCAACGGCGTGGAATGCCACAAGTCTAGCGGCCGAGAACCTATTCCTCTTCTTCAGGCTCTTCGGTCTCATCCTGATCCGTTAACTCCAAGAATTGAGTACGCAACTCTTTCATCGATGTCATTTGCTCAATGTCCGTTACCCAGAACCACCAGCCGTCTTCGGAAGTTGTACCGGACACATATTTCGCGGCGGCACTCAATGTCGAGTATGGGATTCCATCGACATAAATTGAGCCAGATTCACTCAGCACGCCTTCACGGCCTTTTTGCGCGGCGATACGCGCATAGATGATTTGCCCGGCCTTCAAGAATCCAGCTTGAATCAGATCTGACACAGACACCTTGGAGAGCACCGCACGGCCGCTCGACTCTAACAATCCCTTGTTATCGCGCGGCACTGGCCACATTTCGACCAGGGTCGCCGCAATGGACTCATTTCTGGAATGAATGTCCTGCAAAGTCCACTTGTCGAAGTTTTCGACAATATCTCGGGTCATTAGAAGAGTTGAATGGCTATTCAAAATTTCCTTCTTGTCAAACCATCCACTGTTTGATGCTTTTGAATTTAATGCCTTGGTGACTAGGGTTAGGTTGCCGAGGGTGTGAAGCAGTGTGTCGGCTTCATCTTCACGTTCACCAGTTTCAAGAACCCAATGGCTTCGCCATTCTTGGGGGCGCAAATGCTCAATTGACAAAGCGCCGCGTTTTATCGGAGATTCAGACAAAGTCGAACCCCGAGTGTTTAGGAAGCCTCGGCGCGAATCTTCTAAAGCCTCAATAAGCATTCGAAGGCGAGGGCTCGGCATACGTTTGTACAAAGGTGCGGTCGCTATAGAGGTTTCTATGTCTTTGTCAGTTGGCCAATAACTGCTACTGCCTGTTTGTCGAGCCAGAAAAGCGCTTACAACGTCACCCGCTCTGGATCGTTCTGCTTCTTGAAGTTCATGGAGTAGTTCGACAGCGACTCTGTTGTACGCCTTTGAAGTCAC
>CAITNA010000100.1 GCA_903893675.1 uncultured Micrococcales bacterium | reverse complement strand
GCCGCGATGTGTTCGCCGAGCGAAGCTTCAATGTCGTGCTGCTTCACCTGGGCTCTGAACCGCTAAAGGGCCTCGAACTCTGCCGCATCATTCGCGCCGAGTCGAACGTGCCAATCATCGCGATGACCGATCACGACAACGTCATCAACGAACAGATGTGGATCGCCGCCGGAGCTGATGATTACGTCTCGCAGCCGGTCGACAGCAAGTTGCTTGTGTCACGAGTTACTCAGCAGTTGAAGCGCGGCGCGAGCCAGCGCATCCCGGCGTCTGAAGTTTTGCAGTGGGGGCCGCTCAAGATGGATCTTGGGATGCACGAATTCTTCGTCGACGGTAAGCCGCTCGCCTTGACGAACACCGAGTTTCAGATCGTGCAGCTGCTCATGGAGCGCCCGTTGCAGGTCTTTAGCCGCGAGCAGATTCTGCAAGCAATTGGCTCAATGAAGGGCCCAATGGCGCCGAACGTTGTCGACACCCACGCCTCGCGCATCCGTTCGAAGATTCGAAACGTCGGTGGGCCAGAGGTCATTCGGGTTATTCGCAGTGTTGGTTTCCGCCTGGCTGCCGAGGTTGCCTAAAAGTTCACGGATGTCCGTGGCCTCGGCTAGCGTAGGTGCTGAAGACCTTGGGGAGGCAAAGTGAATAAGTCGGGTTGTTCCTGCGGAAGTGTGGCTGCCGCGATTTTCTTTATCTACGCGATTGGGCAAGTTTTCTCTCAGGCTCAGACCAACCCTGGCAACGCCTTTTTGCTTGCCGGTGCAATGATCCTGTTGGCAACCATTGTGATCTGGGTCGCGGTTTCCACAACCAAAAAAGCCAGAGTGCTTCGAGTCGACGCATTTCAGCAGACGGCCAACACCATCCAGCGCTTTATTGACACCGATGCAGCTGCCTTGACCAAAGACATCGGCGCAAAGGGGGAGACGGACCTCTTTGAACTGCCGAACATTCAGCTCATGGAATACAAGAGCAATGGCACCGAATATGTGGCTGGTCACGCGGGCATCAGTTTTCCGATTGTTGGTCGAGTTCGCGGCTATGCCGGGGGCACTCGCGGCGAATCAATCAAGAAGCCAGAGGTTCTGACCGAGATCGACAAGGGCAAGGTGCGAATTAGCAACGAGCGAATTATTTTCATCGGTGAAAAGGAAACAGACGAGTGGAAGTTCGAAAAACTTGTCGACGCTCAGGCAGGCGATAACGGGCTCTGGATCAAGTTGGCAAGCTCCGGCCGAACCAAGAACGCATTCTTGCAGCACACGAGTCACGATCAGCTGCCAATCGCAATGGCCATCGGCATCGCGAGCGAATGGGCAAAAGGTGGCCAGGCTCCTGCTGTTGAATACGCCAAGGGCATGCTTGGGCAAATTAACCAAGCCGTTGCCGAGGCGCAGACCAAGGTTTCGCGCTCGAAAAGATAGGCTGAAGACATGAATATCTCAATGTCGAGCCTCAACTTCTTGGCCATTTTCGTAGCCTCACTCGCTTCTTTCGTCATCGGAGCCGTCTGGTTTGGCCCGAAGACCTTCTACCCAATCTGGATGAAGGCCCTTGGTCGCGAGGTTCCAACTGAGCGCATTCAGATGACCGGCGGCCAAACCCTTTTGATGTTTGGTGGCACTTATCTTGCCGCTCTAATCCAGGTCGTATCTTTGTCGCTGATCATTGCTCTGGCTCGCTCGGCAGGCCCTGTCTCGGTAGGCACCGGCGCACTCATCGGCTTTGTCTTCTCGGTCGGCCTTGGCGCTTTCGCGTCACTCAGCCACCGCATGTTCGCCCAGCCAAACGGCGAGGTTTACCGTTCGCTCAAGGTTTGGCTCATCGAAGTCGGCCAGGATGTCGTTTGCGTGACCATCGCCGGCGTAATCCTCGCAGCTTGGGCATAAGCCACAACGCAGCGATAGCTCAATCATGGCCGCCGCCGAAATCGATAAGTTCCTCAAGGGTGTCGAAGAGCCTAAGCGTTCAACGCTCGAAGAGGTGCGCAAGCGCATCCTAGAAATCGTGCCGAATGCAGAGCAGGGCATCAAGTATGGAATGCCGGCCTTCATGATTGACGGCAAGTGCTTCGCCTGCATAGCCCCGTTCAAGAATCACTTGAACTATTCGCCGTACTCGGGTTCGGTGTTGAGCCAGCTCGAAGATGACGTCAAGGGCTATGTGGTTTCGAAGGGCAGCATGCAGTTCGCAATCGACAAGCCGCTGCCTAAAGCTCTGCTCAAGAAGCTCATCAAGATTCGCATCGACGAGATCAAAAACGGCAAACCAGCCAAGTGATTGGTTTTAAGAAGTGGGTGCACGGGCTCAACCCGTGGCTGCCTTACATCTTGACCACGTTCGTCTTTCAGGTCATCCGTGGCGCG
>CAITNA010000099.1 GCA_903893675.1 uncultured Micrococcales bacterium | reverse complement strand
GATCTCGGGTAAGCGCATCGGCTGCGACCTCACCGAGTGCTTCGATGTCGAGAACCCCCCGCGAACCGATGTAAGCGATGCGCTCACGAAGCTGAGCTGGGCAACTGCGCGGATTGCTGCAGCGCAGGTCGATGTCGCCTTCGCTTTCTGGGCGAAGCGGTGCGCCACAGTCTGGGCAATTCGACGGCATGACGAAGTCGCGCTCTGATCCGTCACGAAGGTCGATGACCGGGCCGAGAATTTCAGGAATTACATCGCCAGCTTTGCGAAGGACGATGGTGTCGCCGATCTTCACACCTTTTGCCTTGACCACATCCTGGTTGTGAAGCGTTGCAAACTCGACGACAGAGCCAGCAACCTTCACCGGTTCAACAACGGCGTACGGCGTAGCACGTCCGGTGCGACCGACCGAGACGCGAATGTCGAGCAGCTTGGTGTGCACCTGCTCTGGTGCGTACTTGTAGGCAATTGCCCAGCGCGGTGCTCGCGAGGTGTAGCCGAGCTCCTGCTGTTCGCTGCGCTCATCGACCTTGATAACCACGCCGTCAATCTCGTGCTCGAGGTCGTGGCGGTGCTTCTCGAAGTTTTCGATGTATGCCCAAATTTCATCGAGCGACTCGACAACCTTGAAGCGCTCCGAGGTCGGCAGGCCCCATGATTTCAGCAGGTCATACAGCTCGCTCTGGTTGCGCATTGGTGCGTCGTTCCAAGCGCCGATGCCGTGCACCAGCATGCGCAGCGGGCGACTTGCGGTTACGCGGGAATCCTTTTGGCGAAGCGAACCCGAGGCCGAGTTGCGCGGGTTCGCAAACGGCGCTTTCCCCTCTGCGATGAGACCTGCATTCAGCTTGTCGAAGTCGGCAACCGCAAAGAAGATCTCGCCGCGAATCTCAACAACCGCCGGATGGTCTTTGCCCTTAAGTTCATGGGGAATCGACTTGATGGTGCGAACGTTCTCGGTGACGTCTTCGCCAACTACGCCATCGCCGCGAGTGGCTGCCGAAACCAGCTTGCCGTTCTCGTAGCGAAGGTTGATGGCCAGGCCGTCGATCTTGAGCTCGCACAGGTAGCGCTTGGCAGGTGCCTTGGCGACCCAGGCGGCGAGCTCGTCGCGAGAGAACACGTTGTCGAGCGACCACATGCGATCGAGGTGCGGGCTTGGCGCAAAGGTCGAAGAGGCAGCGCCACCTACAGACTGAGTTGGGGAATCGCCGGTAATCAACTCGGGATGCTCGGCCTCAAGCCCTTCGAGCTCGCGCATCAGTGCGTCGTATTCGGCGTCTGAAATCAGAACCGAGTCTTGCTGATAGTAGGCGCGGCGGTGTTTGTTGATTTCGTCGACTAGCTCGGCGATGCGAACTGCGGCCTGCTCACGATTCAAGCGACACCCGCCGGTGTTTCGAGTGGCAAAGCGCTGACTGTGCGATCGATGGTGGTTTGACCGAGAACGCGGGTGCCGACATACAAGACGGCGGTTTGACCAGGAGCAACGCCGAGCAACGGCTCGACGAGGCGAATCACAAGTTCGCCATCGACAACCGCTGCGCTGCAGGCAACCGGATCGGCGTGCGCGCGAACCTGAACTTCTGCGTCGAACCATTCGGTCGGAGCTTTTGGCGCGGTGCCGCACCAGGTGAAACGCGAACCTGCGAGTTCGACAACGGCGAGTGCATCGTGCGGGCCGACAACAACCTCGTTCGACTTCGGGCGAATCTCAAGAACGAAGCGCGGCTTGCCATCGTTTGCTGGGCGACCGAGGTTGAGACCCTTGCGCTGCCCCACGGTGTATCCGTGCGCACCGGTGTGCTCGCCGAGAACAGTGCCGTCGCGATCGACGATGTTGCCGGGCTTAGCGCCGAGCTTCTCGTTCAACCAGTCGCGGGTGTCACCCTCAGGAATGAAGCAGATGTCATAGCTATCTGGCTTGTTTGCCACGGTCAGGCCGCGAGCCGCGGCTTCTGCGCGAATGTCATCTTTCGATGCACTCGCACCAATCGGAAAGTATGCGTGCTCGAGTTCGGCGGTGGTCAGAACGCCGAGAACATAACTCTGATCTTTGGCATAGGCGTTCGAGCGGTGAAGTTCGAGCGAGCCGTCGTCGCCCTTGAGCACGGTTGCATAGTGACCGGTGCAAACGGCGTCGAAGCCGAGAGCGAGTGCGCGCTCGAGGAGCGCTGCGAACTTGATGCGCTCGTTGCAGCGCATACAAGGGTTTGGTGTGCGGCCAGCGGTGTATTCGGCCATGAAGTCATCGACGACGTCTGACTTGAACTTCTCGCTGAAATCCCAGACGTAATAGGGAATGCCGAGTTTGTGGGCCACACGCTGGGCGTCCATCGAGTCTTCGATTGTGCAGCAGCCGCGAGAGCCGGTGCGTAAGGTTCCTGGCATTCGAGACAGGGCCAGGTGAACGCCGACAACTTCGTGACCGGCCTCTACTGCCCTGGCTGCGGCAACGGCGGAGTCAACCCCACCGGACATCGCAGCTAGAACCTTCATAGGTTCAAGTTTAAGTCGCAGATCAGACAGCCGAGGCGGCGCGGGCTCGCTCGATCGCAGGCCCGAGGGCGGCAATCAGTGCGTCGATCTGCTCGGATGTGGTGCCCAGCCCGATGGTCACGCGCAGGCACGCAGATGCCTCAGCCTCGCTGCGACCCATAGCGATCAGCACGTGCGAAGGCCTTGCCACGCCCGCCTGGCAGGCAGAGCCGGCGGACACCGCAAAGCCCTGCTCGTCGAGCAGATAGAGCAAAGTGTCAGAGCGCAGGCCGTCGAAGGTGAAGTGTGCGGTGTGAGGCATTGCAACGGCCGAGCCAACCGAGAAGCGCGAGCCCTCGATGGCGGCAACCGCATGCTTGAGTTTCGAAACCAAAGAGCTGGTGTGTGCGGCGAAGTCGTCGAGTTCGGCAACCGCCTTCTCGGCCGCAATTGCAAAGGCAGATGCACCGGCATAGTTCATGGTTCCGCTTCGCAGACCGCGCTCCTGGCCACCCCCGTGAATCAGTGATTCAACTTTGGATGCACGTGACAATATCAACGCGCCCGAACCGATTGGCGAACCGACCTTGTGACCCGTGATGCTCATCGCGGTCAAACCCGAGCCAGCAAAGTCGACAGGCACGTGGCCGAGCGCAGCAACCGCATCTGAGTGCACTGGCACGCCAAAAGCCGAAGCGATTTCGCACACCTTCTTTATGTCGGTGATTACGCCGGTTTCGTTGTTTGTCCACATCAGCGAAACCAGAGCAACCTCGCTGCCGCGAGCGCGAAGCACAGCCGCGAGCGCGTCTAGGTCAACCACTCCAGTTTCAGAAACTGGCAGCCACACAATTTCGGCGCCTTCGTTCTTTTCGAGCCATTCAATCGGGTCGATGACTCCGTGGTGCTCGGTGTATGCGCTGACCACAACGGGTCTGTGAGCATCCTGGTTGCGCTGCCAATAGAGCCCCTTGATGGCGAGGTTGTCGCTCTCGGTGCCGCCCGAGGTGAAGATGACCTCGTTGCGATCGCAGTTGACGGCGGCAGCGATTCGGTCGCGAGCGTCTTCAAGCAGCATGCGCGTGCCGCGACCATCCGTGTGAATTGACGAAGGGTTGCCGACGACTCGGAGCGCCTCGAGATAACTGGCGAGCACGTCTTCGCGAAGCGGCGCGGTTGCCGCGTAGTCGAGGTAGTTGCTCACCGAATTAGCCTAGTTAGTTCACGATTACGAAACTCTTGGCGGTTAGGCTTTCACCTATGTCTGGCGCGTCCCTAGGGGTTACTTTCGAAGCTGGGATGGGCACCATCCGGGTTTATTCGGCAACCGCGACCGACATCTGGCTGGTTCTATTGGACCCTGCCGACCCAGCGCAGATTCTGCGCGAGGTGCCGCTGACTCGAGGCGACTATGACCTCTGGAGCGTGAGCGATAGCGACCTAAAGCCTGGCAGCCCCTATGCCTTGCG
>CAITNA010000098.1 GCA_903893675.1 uncultured Micrococcales bacterium | reverse complement strand
GGCGCTCTCACGAGTCACCGACCGCCTGGGTTCGGCGCTCGGTGGCCCACAACGGATCCGTGTTGATGCAAGTGAAGGCGAAGGCTCAATCGTCTCGCGTGCCTTTGCCTTGCAGGGCGACGAGCACTCTTGGCTGGCACACCAGCTGCGTTCCGAACACCTCAACAACGGTGTGCAGTGGCGCGACATGGCGGTCGTGGCCCGCTCTGCCGAGGAACTTGTAGAGCTCGAGAATGCCCTGGCTGCCGAGTCAGTGCCTGTTCGTTTGATTGGCGCAAAGGCCGCACTCAAGGATCAGTTTGCTTCGGCCGCTTTTCTGACCGTGCTCGAAGCTGCCCTCGGTGAAGTCGAGATCGACTATGCCAAGGCCGTCGAACTTCTCGAAACGCCGCTCGGAAACTTCGACTCGGTTGAACTTCGCCGACTGCGTCGCGCACTTCGCGCTCATGAGTTGAACGAAGGCGGAGTGCGCACCTCGCACGAACTTTTGGTTGCGGCCTTTAGCTCTGCCGAATGGCTGGCAGAGCACAAAGCCGGCATCGCAAAGAAAGCCGCTCGATTCATCAAGATGTTCTTCGAGCTCCGTGACGAAGCAGCGAAGCCGAACACCACCATCCAAGACTTAATCTGGCACGCCTACTCTTCGAGCGTCATCAAGACCAACTGGCCACAAGACGCACTCGGCGTCGACGAGGTTGCTCTGCAAACCGGCAGAAATCTCGATGCCGTTGTTGCTCTTTTCGCTGCAGCGGCGCGTTACGTTGAGCGCAACCCACGCGGTGCCTCAATCGACTTCGTCAAGCAGCAACTCTCACTGAAGCTTCCTGAAGACTCGATCGGTGTTGGCGCGAACCTGCAGCATCGAGTTTCGCTGGTGACACCTGCCGGTCTAATCGGTCGCAAATTCAAAGTCGTTGCCGTGGCTCACTTGCAAGAAGGCATTTGGCCAAACCTTCGCCCTCGATCTTCCCTCCTTGGTGCGACTTCGCTCGACGAGCTGATCCGAACAAATGCAGAGTCATCTGAGAATCGAGTCGCTCAGAACGAGATGCCTGGCGAACTTCGCATGCTCGCCAAGGCGGTGGGTTCCGCAACCGAGCGCCTTTACCTGTCGGCAATTTCGACTGAAGAGGAACAAGCCAGCCAGTTCTTCGAGTTGCTGACCCAAGAGATCCCTGAGCCTCAAGACTTCCAGGATTCCCCACTGACTCTTAGGGCCATCGCCGGAAACCTTCGTCGAAAGCTCATCAAGGAGCACGATCCCCTTCGCCGCCTTCAGATTGCAGGCCAGCTTGCTCGCTTGGCTGAAGCCGGAGTTGCCGGCGCGCACCCAGACAGCTGGTGGGGTTTGGCTGCGCCAAGCACATCCGAGCCTTTGGCGGTTCTTGGAGTAGCTGCCACCGACCCGAATGCCCTTCACGTTCGACCTGCACAACTCGAAGACTTCGTGCGTTGCCCACTGCACTGGTTTATCAACGCCCACGGAGGCAGTGAGTACAACTTCAAGGCACGCGTAGGCGATCTCATGCA
The DNA here is from genome assembly GCA_903893675.1 of uncultured Micrococcales bacterium. GTDB lineage: Bacteria > Actinomycetota > Actinomycetes > Actinomycetales > Microbacteriaceae > Rhodoluna. Next base: position 1,394 of record CAITNA010000098.1, on the reverse strand, counting down.
CGAGATTCTTGAGCGCGCGGTCGACATCGATAAGCGCGAGTTTGAAAAGGTTGTCGAATCTAAGTGGGCAACACTTGAATTCGAATCAAAGTGGACAGAAGAGTCTGAGCGTCGCCGCGTCGGGCTGATGGTAAACCGCCTGTTTAATTACCTAGCCAAGTTCGATGCCGGGGCAGAAGGCGTCATCGGTCGCGAATTGCCTTTCAAATTTGCCGTCGGAGGCGCGCACGTGACCGGTCGAGTTGACCGCGTCGAACTCTTGCCTGATGGCACCGTTCGAATCTCCGATCTCAAGACTTCCAAATACCTGGTTGCAGAGGCCGATGTTCAAACTCACCCGCAATTGGGTGTCTATCAGCTGGCACTGCTTAACCACGCTTTCGAAGAACCAAAGTTGAAAGGCGACATCCATGTTGCTGGCGCCCAGCTGATTGAGATTGGCGAGCCTAAAGCGTCATCTGACAACCCTGAAGTCGAAGAGCCGAAACTCAAGCAACAGGTGTCTTTTGAGGTTGACGAGACTGCAAAGTTGCAGATGGAAACCTTACTCGGGCAAATCATCAACGAGATGTTGATGAAGAATCAAACGCTCGTTGCCAAAGTCGGCGAACACTGCAAGGCCGAGTTCAGCTTCGGTTCGTGCGACATTCACCTCGTAGAGCAGGTCACCTATGGAAATTAAGTTCTCTGCGCTCGATGTTGCTCGAGCGGTTGGTCTCAAATTCGCGCCTAACGCGCAACAGCAAGCCGCTATCCAGGCCCCTTTTGATCGGCCATCCCTCGTGGTGGCAGGTGCCGGCAGCGGCAAGACCGAGCTCATGTCCCTGCGTGTTCCTTGGTTGGTAGCCAACCGCTTGGCTTTGCCAGAACAAATCCTGGGTTTGACTTTTACGCGCAAGGCCGCGGCTCAGCTGAGCAATCGAATCAACGGCAACCTTCGCAAGCTCGCAAAGAGCAAGGTAATTGAAGGCATCTGGCCAGACGAACTGGGGTTGGAGTTCACTCCGCCGACGATCAGCACCTATAACTCATACGCAACTGCTTTGTTCCGAGACTTCGGGCTACAGCTCGGCTACGACAGCGATGCCGTTCAGCTAACTGAGGCGTCAGCGTTTCAGTTGGCTCGCGACCTGCTAAACGAGCGCGGTCACGAGATCGACCCACGCTTGCTTGACGCCGATTTCTCATCAAAGACACTCGTCGGGGCCGTGCTCAAAATGGCCGGCGACATGAACGAGAACTTGGTTACTGCCGACGACATCGAGCAGCACATCGACGAGATCATCGAACACGTTTCAAACAACGTGCCGAAAAAACGCGGCGGCGAACCGGGCGAATTCATCGTTGACGTGCAAAAAGTTCTGACTGCGCTCTCTAAGAAGAAGATCATCGCG
>CAITNA010000097.1 GCA_903893675.1 uncultured Micrococcales bacterium | reverse complement strand
GCCGAGAGCAGCTGCAATCGCAACCTCATAGCCGGCTTCGATCTTCATGTGGTTTGCAACCAAACCACGGATGCCTCGCAGACCAGCTGCGGTCAGTTCACTCGCGCCGTCTTTCTGCGCGAGGGTCAAATCAAGTGCTGAACGCTTTGCCTCGAGCGAGTCACGCTCACGCTCAGCGGTGTGAATTTCATCACGGATGCGCTCAATCTGCGCGAGCGCCTCTGACACTGCGCGAGTGGCTGCGTCGTGGCGCTGCTGCAGCGAGTTGTCGCCGGTTGACTGCTGCGACTGCAGGCGTGCATCCAAGCCTTCTAGCTCGCCCTGGGCGGCGTTGCGGCGGTCGCGAGCCTCACCAAGGGCGGCGTCGTGGCGAACGAGCTCGCTGCGCAAGCCGGCGACCTTCGACTCGGCGACGGTCACCTCGTTTGCCAGGCGAGCCTTTTCAAGATCGAATGCCGAGAGCAACTGGTTCTGCTCGGCGATTTGTGCGTCGTATTCCTCGAGTGCATCGCGGGCTGCCGAGCGCTTGGCTTCGGCATCTTTGAGAAGCTGCTCGAGCGACTTGGCTGCCGCGGCAAGTTCGATAAGTGCGGCTTCGGCTGCTTTTGCCTCTGCATCGATTGCTGCGGGGTCGATAGTTGCACCACTTGCCTCTGCGCGCGAACCGAGAAGCGCTACGCGCTGGTTTGCAAGAGTCAGCAGCGAGCGAAGGCGATCAGATAGCGAGTCGAACGAGAACGAAACGTTTCGTGCGGCGTCATACTCGGTTGAAATCAGTGCCGCTTCGAGCTCGCGAATTCGCATGGTGTTGGTTTCAACAACCTGCTGCAAAATGTTGCGCTCTGCTTTGCTGTCGTTTTCGTTCTTCGATTCGCTCTCGAGCGCGGCATTCAACTCGGCAATCTCGGCCGCGAGCAGACGGGCCTTGGCGTCGCGAACGCGCGATGCAATGCCCTGCGCCTGCCGCGCAACTTCGGCCTGCTGACCCAGTGGCTTGAGCTGACGACGAACTTCGCCGGCGAGGTCATTCAAGCGAGTGAAGTTCGCCTGCATCGAGTCGAGCTTGCGCTCGGTCTTCTCTTTGCGACGACGGTGCTTAAGAATTCCGGCAGCTTCTTCGATGAAACCGCGACGCTCGAGTGGCGATGCCTGGAAGATGTCTTTCAGTCGTCCCTGCGGAACGATGACGTGCATTTCGCGACCGAGACCCGAGTCGCTCAGCAACTCCTGAACGTCGAGCAAGCGAACGGTGTCACCGTTAATCGCGTATTCGCTCTGCCCGTTGCGGAATAGTGTGCGCGAGATCGTGACTTCGCTGTAGTCGATTGGCAGTGCGCCATCCGCGTTGTCGATGGTGAGCTCAACCTCGGCGCGACCCAACGGCCCCTTGGTTGCAGAACCCTTGAAGATGACGTCTTCCATCTTGTCGCCGCGAAGCGACTTGGCGCCCTGCTCACCCATTACCCAGGCGATGGCGTCAAAGACGTTGGACTTGCCGTGGCCGTTCTTTCCGATGACGGCGGTAACGCCTGGCTCAAACTGGAAGGTGGTTGGCTGGGCGAAGGACTTGAAGCCCTTGAGGGTGAGGCTCTTCAGATACAAGCGCTACACCCCTTTTGGTCTTTTACGGCGGCAGAGTGCTCGCCTAACCCGTCAAAATTACCGCATTATTTGGGGTCGAAATTACACAACGGATGCCCGCAAAGCCCGAAGTTACGCGGTTTTGCGCAGGCGCTGGCAGTTTGGGCAGAAGTGCGAGCCACGATTCATCCAGGAGTCGCGGCGAATGCCCTTGCCGCAGCGCGGGCAGGGCTGGTCGGTCATGCCATAGGCATTGAGTGAAACGTCGAAATAGCCGCTCTCGCCGTTGACGTTTTTGTATTGCTCGTCGAACGAGGTGCCACCCTCGGCAACCGCCTTTTCTAGGATGCTGCGCACCGCAGCCAGCAATAGGTCGAAGGTTGCCCGCTTGATGCTGTCAGCTGGTTGGTCGTAGTGAAGCTTTGCCTGCCACAGGGCTTCGTCGGCATAGATGTTGCCGATGCCACTCATCAGCTGCTGATCGAGCAGCACGCGCTTTACACCCGAGTGCTTTTTGTGGAAGCGCGACCAAACAGCTTCTGCGTCGAAGTTCACGTCGAGTGGGTCGCGCGCGATGTGGGCGGCGGTTGCCGGAATCAGATTCAACCACCAGGCGGTCTTGGCTGCTTTCGACGAGAAGCCGCCGGTTAGGCCATCCGGGGTCGCGACAAGTTCGTCTAGCTGCAGGCCACCGAATAGGCGCTGGTCGATGAAACGAAACTCGATTAGTTTGCCGCGCGAAGTTTCGCAGTGAATAATCACGCGAGTGAGTTTGTCTGGCTCATCTCCGCGTTTGCGAAGAAGCATCTGACCGCTCATGCCGAGGTGACCTACGAGTGCGAGCCGAGGTGCCCCAGCCCCGTCAAACTCGAGCGGCATCCAGATGAACTTGCCGCGGCGCACGACGGCCGCGATGCGTGCCCCGACCAGCGATCGCACGAAATCCGAAGGGCCCGACTTGTGGCGTTTCAGCGAACGCTCGTCGAAGATCTCGATGGCGAGCACGCGCGCCCCGGTCAGCGCCGGAGCCAGCCCCGAGCGAACGGTTTCGACTTCTGGGAGCTCAGGCACTAGCGGCGCTTGCGCTTCTTCTTGGCCGGCACGGCATCGACGAGCGCGTCGAGCGCGGTTACGGCAGCTGCAGTTTCTGCGGTCTTCTTGGTGCGACCGACACCGTTGCTGATCTCTTCGCCGTTGATCAGCAGGGTCGAGAAGTAGGTGCGGTCGTGGTCTGGGCCTTCGAAGCTGGTCTTGTAGACAGGCGTGCCCTTGCCCAGTGCCTGGATGCGCTCCTGCAAGGTGGTCTTCGGGTCAGAGTTGGCGCGCAGGTCATCCGGGTTATCTAGAAGCGGAAAGACAAACTTTTCGACCAGGCTTCGCGCGGCATCGAAACCCGCAGAAACGTATGCGGCTCCGAGAATCGCCTCGAACGCATCTGCGAGAAGGTTCGGCTTGTTGCGACCATCCGTGGCAATTTCGCCTTTGCCGAGAAGCAGGTAGTCACCGATGCCGAGTGCCCCGGCAATCACCGCGAGCGCGCGAGCAGACACAACTGCGTTTTTGATCTTGGTCATTTCGCCCTCGGGAAGATTGAGGGTTTCGTAAATATGGCTAGTAACGACAAAACCCAACACCGAGTCGCCTAGAAATTCGAGGCGTTCGTTGTTGGGTATGTTGCCTTGCTCATATGCGTATGAGCGGTGTGTGAGTGCGAGCTGCAAGAGTTCGCGGTCGATCTCTACTCCGAGCTTTGCGCCCAGTTCATCGAGATTCACACTGACCTAAAGTTTTTAGGCGTCAGCGACCTTGCGGCCCTTGTACTCCAAGAACTGAACTGCGCCAGTTGAGTCAACAACTTCCTTGGCACGGTGAGGCAGGCTGTAAACAACCTTGCCGTTCTCAACAGTCTTGACGAGAGCAACAGGGTTTGCCTTCCACTGCGAACGACGCGAGTGGATGCGGCTACGGCTGAGGCGGCGCTTTGGTACTGCCATGTCAATCTTCCTTCAAGTTCTTTAGTTCACTCCACCGCGAATCGATCGGGGCTTCGTGTTGATGCGTTGGGTCGTCTGCCATCCGGTATCCGCAATCTGGGCATAGACCTAGACAGTCTGGGCTGCAAATTGGTTGGAGTGGGAGGTTTAGAACCACCGCATCTAGGACTGCTTGCTCCAAATCGATGGATTCATCGACAATGACAAGCTCGTCTTCGCTCACATAAGAATAGGTGAAAAGCTCCTGAAATTCCACCTCTACCTCTTGGATAACCGGGTCGAGGCAGCGACTGCACTCGGCTTTGGCCTCTGCAAAGACCTCTCCGGTGGCCAAAATTCCCTCGTGAACCGATTCCAGGCGCAAATCCAGTTCAAGGATGTCGTCGGCCGGGATCTCGGTGGCCCCGTTGCCCATGGCCTTTGGCAGCTTGATGTCTAGCTCAAGCTCGCGCATCTGGCCGGGCTTGTGCATCAGGTCGTGCACGCTGAGCACGAATGGTGAGGTTGTCATGACTAGGCCTTGGCTCGGGCTTTCAGGGCACGCACAACGGCGGCAGGAACATACTTGTCGACTGAGCCTCCAAGGTCTGCCACCTGGCGAACCAGGCTGCTCGAGACGAAGCCCTGGCCTGGGTCGGCTGGCAAGAAGACGGTCTCTACGTTGGCGAGGTCGCGGTTCACGCGGGCCATTGGCAGCTCGTATTCGAGGTCGGCGTTGTTGCGAACACCCTTGATGAGCGCCCCTGCCCCAACCTTGCGGCAGTAGTCGACCAAAAGGCCACTGTCGAGGGTGGCGATGACGATCTTGGTGCTTGGCGGAATCGACCGACCGAAGCGGGCCGCCTCAGACAGGCTGTCTTCAATGAGGCTCACGCGCTGTTCGCTGGTGAAAAACGGGGTCTTGTTCGGGTTGTGCACGACGACGATGTGAAGTTCATCGAATAGCGCTGCGGCTCGGGCCGCGATGTCTAGGTGACCAAAAGTAATCGGGTCGAAACTGCCCGGATACACAGCGATTTTGCTCATACCTAAAGGCTATTAGTTTTTGCTGAGGTTGTCTTGGGCGGCTTCCTCGAGCTCGGCAAGGGCGGCGGCCAGCGCAGGATGCTTCTCGAGCGTCGGGTCGGCATCGAGCACAGCTTCGGCCTGGGCGCGGGCCGAGGTAATCAGCTCGGCATCGCGAATCACGCGAAGCAACTTGAGGCTGCTTCGACCGCCACTTTGCGAGGTGCCAAGCACGTCGCCCTCGCGGCGCAGTTCGAGGTCAATCTCGCTGAGCTTGAAACCATCGAGAGTGTCGGCAACCGCCTGCACGCGCTCGAGTGCGAGCGAGCCATCTTCGGCTGCAGTCAGAAGCAAACACAAACCGGCGTTGCCACCACGACCAACGCGCCCGCGCAACTGGTGCAACTGGCTCATGCCAAAACGATCCGCATCGACAACAACCATCACGGTTGCATTCGGCACGTCGACGCCAACCTCAATCACGGTGGTTGAAACCAAAATGTCGATCTCGCCACCGGCGAATCGATTCATCACGGCATCCTTGTCTTCGCTAGACATGCGACCGTGCAGCGCCTCGATGCGAAGACCCTTGAGCGAATCGACCGAACTCAACGCTTCGAGCATGCCGACAACGGTGGCTGGTTTTTGCTTCGGCTGGTCTTCGAGCAACTCCTCGCCCGAGTCATCGACCTCGTCGTCAGGTTCATCCTGGTCGTCGATGCGCGAGCACACCACGAACGCCTGATGACCTGCGTCTACCTCTTCACGGATGCGCGACCAGGTGCGAGCAACCAGCGCGCTCTGTGCCTGCCGAACCACGTGACTCACGATTGGCTGGCGACCTGCGGGAAGTTCATCGAGGGTTGAGATATCGAGATCCCCGAAGACGCTAACGGCGAGCGTGCGCGGAATCGGCGTTGCCGTCATGGTTAGAACGTGTGGTGGCAGTTTGCCCTTGAGGCGCAGAGCCTCGCGCTGTTCAACACCGAAGCGATGCTGCTCGTCGACAACAATCAGCCCGAGGTCGAAGAACTCGACCTTGTTCGACATCAGGGCGTGCGTGCCGACAACGATTCGAGCCTTGCCGCTGATCACCTGAAGCAGCGCTCGCTTGTGCTCAGCCGTAGACATCTGGCCTGTCAGCAGAGTCAGCCCCAGTTCATCGGCGAGCTTGTCGCCCAGAGTCTTGCGAATCGAGCGCAGGTGCTGCGAGGCAAGCATGTGGTTGCCGGCATCTTTGTTCAGGCGGTCGTCGGTGGCGTCAGCGTTTGGTTCAAGCTCAACCCTTGGATCGTC
>CAITNA010000096.1 GCA_903893675.1 uncultured Micrococcales bacterium | reverse complement strand
TCTGGCTTCTTCTTTTGAGTCGCAGCGATCTCTGCGTTGAGCTCAGTGATGACCTCTTTCGCATCGCCAACAATTGGCACGTCGGCGAAGCGAATCTTGCCAATTTCGGCTGGGTCGATGTCGACGTGGATCACCTTTGCGAAAGGCGCGAAGCTCTTGGCATCGCCGGTGACACGGTCGTCGAAACGTGCACCGAGGGTGATGAGCAGGTCGGCCTTCTGCAAGGCGGTAACCGCAGGAACCGTGCCGTGCATGCCCGGCATGCCGAGGTTCTGCAGGTGCGAGTCAGGGAAAGCACCGCGTGCCATCAGGGTTGTGACCACTGGCGCATTGGTGAGCTCGGCCAGCTTCAAGAGTTCCTTCGAAGCACCAGCGCGGATGACTCCTCCACCAACGTAGAGAACCGGCTTCTGCGACTCGGCGATCATCGCGGCTGCGGCCTGAACCTGCTTGCCGTGTGGCTTAGTCACTGGCTTGTAGCCAGGCAGTTCAACCTTCGGAGGCCAGACGAACGGAACCTTCGCGTTCTGTGCATCCTTGGTGATGTCGACAAGCACTGGGCCTGGTCGACCGGTGGTGGCAATCAGCATTGCTGCTGCCAAAGTTTCGGGAATCACCGCTGCGTCGGTAACCAAGAACGAGTGCTTGGTGATCGGCATGGTGATTCCGACGATGTCTGCCTCTTGGAAAGCGTCGGTTCCGATTAGGTGCGAACCGACCTGGCCGGTGATCGCAAGAAGCGGCACGCTATCCATGTATGCATCTGCAATTGCAGTGACGAGGTTGGTAGCGCCCGGGCCCGAAGTTGCGATGCAAACACCGAGCTTGCCGGTCGCGCTCGCGTAGCCCTCAGCAGCGTGACCAGCACCCTGCTCGTGACGCACCAGAATGTGACGAATCTTGGATGAATCCATCAGCGGGTCGTAAGTCGGCAGAATCGCTCCGCCAGGCAAACCGAAGATCGTGTCGATGCCAAGCAGCTCGAGGCTGCGCACAATCGACTGCGCTCCGGTGAGAATCTCGTTAGACATTTTGCTCTCGTTCGTTGGCGGTGTTGCTATTAGCCGGTGTAGGCACCCTCTGCTGCAGAGTGAACCAACTTGGCGTACTTAGCGAGTACACCGCTTGTATAGCGTGGTGGAAGTGGCTGCCATGACTGCTTGCGGGCTGCCAGCTCTTCAGGCTCAACGAGTAGTTCGAGCGATCGAGTTGCGATATCGACCCGAATGAGGTCTCCATCGCGCACCAGAGAAATTGGCCCACCTTCGGTGGCTTCTGGTGCGATGTGTCCGATGCAAAGGCCGGTTGTGCCGCCTGAGAATCGTCCGTCTGTCAATAGTAGAACATCCTTGCCGAGGCCGGCACCCTTGATGGCTCCGGTGATGGCTAGCATCTCGCGCATTCCCGGGCCGCCCTTAGGGCCTTCGTAGCGAATGACGACCACGTCGCCTGCGCTGATCTTGCCCTCGGTGAGTGCATCCATGGCGGCGCGCTCGCGCTCGAAAACGCGTGCTGGGCCGGTGAAGCTCTCGAGGTCGAAGCCTGCGGTCTTCACCACGGCACCTTCTGGCGCAAGGCTTCCGCGCAGGATGCTGATTCCGCCGGTCTTGTGGATCGGGTTGCTCAGCGAGCGAATGATCTTGCCGTCTGGGTCTGGCGGGTTGATGCCGGCCAGGTTCTCGGCAACGGTCTTGCCGGTAACGGTCAGTGCGTCGCCGTGAATCAGGCCTGCATCGAGCAGCGCCTTCATGACAACCGGCACGCCGCCAACGCGGTCGACATCGGCCATTACGTATTGACCGAAAGGCTTGAGGTCGCCGAGGTGTGGCACCTTGTCGGCGATGCGGTTGAAGTCATCCAAGCTGAGGTCGACTTCGGCCTCGCGTGCAATTGCGAGCAAGTGCAGAACCGCGTTGGTCGAACCGCCGAACGCCATCACAACTGCGATTGCGTTTTCGAAGGCCTTCTTGGTGAGAATGTCGCGAGCGGTGATGCCTTCGCGAAGCAGGTTGACCACTGCCTCACCCGAGCGGTGGGCCCAGTTGTCGCGACGACGGTCTGCGCTTGGTGGGCTCGCGCTGCCCGGCAGGCTCATGCCGAGCGCTTCAGCTGCCGATGCCATGGTGTTTGCGGTGTACATGCCGCCGCAAGCGCCTTCGCCCGGGCAGATTGCCTTTTCAATTCGGTCGAGATCTTCGCGCGACATCTTGCCGGCCTTGCAAGCACCAACAGCCTCGAACGCGTCGATGATGGTTACTTGCTTTTCGGTTCCGTCTTCGAGGCGAACCCATCCTGGTGCGATGGTGCCCGCATACAAGAACACTGATGAAAGGTTCAGACGCGCCGCCGCCATCAACATGCCTGGCAGTGACTTGTCGCAACCGGCGAGCAGAACGCTGCCGTCGAGGCGCTCGGCCTGCATCACGGTCTCGACCGAGTCGGCGATGACCTCGCGCGAAACGAGCGAGAAGTGCATGCCTTCGTGGCCCATCGAGATTCCGTCAGACACCGAGATAGTGCCGAACTCAAGCGGATAACCTCCGCCCTGGTGCACGCCGTTCTTAGCTGCGTCGGCCAGACGGTCGAGGCTCAGGTTGCACGGGGTGATTTCGTTCCACGATGAAGCGATGCCGATCTGTGGCTTGACCCAGTCTTCGTCGCCCATGCCCACCGCACGCAGCATGCCTCGGGCTGGGGCGCGTTCGATTCCGTCGGTTACATCTCTTGAGCGTGGCTTGATGTCTGGCATCTGCCAAGTCTAAACCGCGAGCGCGTGCGGGTTCTAGCCCTGATTGGGGGTCGCTCGGTTTGTTTCGCGCGCCTAGGCTTGAGGGTATGCAGCGCAGCCGAATCTATAAGAACGGGTCTCTGGCCGAGACCAACTTCGACATTGAGCGCATTAGCGAACTCAAGCGCCTGAAGACCGTGTTCTTTTGGGTCGACCTGGTGGCCCCATCCAAGGATGAGCTGCAGAAGGTTGCAGACGAACTGGGCCTCAGCGACTTCGCTGTCGAAGACGCTTTCAAGGGCCGTCAGCGCCCGAAACTTGAGCACTACGACTCACACCTCTTTATCAACACCTACAGCGCGAAGTTCGACCACGAGGCCCTCGAGCTGCACACCCCCGAAATCGCGATCTTCGTGACCAAGAACGGGCTTGTCACCGTGCGCGATGACGAGCAGTTCGACATCGATGCCCTGATGAAGCGCTGGGATGACCAAAAGGAACTCGCCTCACACGGCGTCAGCTTCTTGCTCTGGGCGCTTCTCGACCAGGTGGTCGATGGCTACTTCGAGGTAATCACCAACCTCGATTCCGAGCTCGAAGAACTCGAAGACATGATGTTCGACGAGACCAAGCGCCGCGACAACCTGATTCAGCGTCGCTCGTATGACTTACGCAAGGCACTGGTTGTGCTTCGTCGAATTGCTGTTCCGATGCGCGAGGTGCTGAACCCGATCATCAAGCGCGATGCGCAGGTCATCGGTGATGGCATGGTGCCTTACTACCAGGATGTCTATGACCACATCATGCGCGCAGCCGACTGGACAGACTCGCTTCGCGACCTTGTAACCTCGTTGCTCGAGACGAACCTGACGATTCAGGGCAACCGCATGAACCTTGTGATGAAGAAAGTCACTTCATGGGCCGCAATCATCGCGGTGCCGACTGCGATCACGGGTTTCTATGGCCAGAACGTGCCCTACTGGGGCTTCGGCCAGGCAATTGGATTCTGGAGCTCGAACATTCTGATCGTCGTGGTTTCAGGTGGGCTTTACCTCAGCTTCAAGAAGCGAGACTGGCTCTAATGGGATCACTCGAGCTCTACACAAAGGCCGCGCGGCACAGCGCCCACACGGTCATCTCTGAGTATTCGACCTCGTTCGGGTTGGCTACCAACTTGCTGCCGGCGGTCATCCGAAGTCAGATCAAAGATGTCTATGCGCTGGTGCGAGTTGCCGATGAGATCGTTGACGGCGCTGCCGCCGAGGTCACCGGCAAGAAGAAGGTCAACCCACGCAAGGCCCTGGATGCGCTCGAGGACGAGGTCTACGCC
>CAITNA010000095.1 GCA_903893675.1 uncultured Micrococcales bacterium | reverse complement strand
CGCTGTTTTTTGCCATCGCATTTGTCACCGTTCTCGGTGCAGTGCCTGCGCAAGCTGCCGCACCGGTTGTGCGCACGACTTACATCGTCACCGTAAAGAGCGGCACCAACACCGAGGTTCGCGACATGATCTCGCGCATCGGCGAAGCCCCTCACGACGAACTCACCGAAGTGCTCAACGGATTCATTCTCGACATGACCGACACCGAGGTCGCAGCACTCGGCACCGACACCAACGTTGTTCGCATCGAAGCCGATGCACCGATGTCACTTCTTGACACTCAGAACCCAACTCCATCGTGGGGTCTCGATCGAATCGACCAGACCAACACCACTTATGACAACAGCTACACCTATCCTTCAACCGCAGGTGCTGGCGTAAACATCTACATGGTCGACACCGGCATTATGGCGAACAACCCAGACTTCGCCGGTCGCGTTCAAACCGGAACCGACATGCTCGGTCAAAACCTGCAAGGCGCTGACTGCAACGGTCACGGAACTCACACCGCAGGAACCGCAGCTGGCACCACCTATGGTGTTGCCAAGAAGGCAACCATCATTCCTGTTCGCGTTCTTTCGTGCTCGGGTTCGGGTTCGTGGTCATACTTCATTTCTGCCCTCGACTGGATTGCAAAGAACAACCCTGTTGGCACTCCAGCTGTAATGAGCGCGAGCCTCGGTGGCAATCGCCTGCAGTCGGTTAACGACGCAATCGAAAACTTGTATGCCGCCGGCATCACTCCGATCGTTGCGGCAGGCAACTCGAACGACGACGCCTGCAACTACTCGCCGGCTAGCGCTCCTGACGCGATCACTGTCGGCGCAACCGACAACACGGATGCCCGTGCCTACTACTCAAACTGGGGAAACTGTGTCGACGTATTCGGCCCGGGCTCGAACATCGTCTCTGACAACTACCTCGACCCAACCACCCCGCGCACCCTAAGCGGAACCTCGATGGCCACCCCGCACGTGGCTGGCTTGGCCGCCCTTTACCTGGCCAACAACCCGAGCTCGACCCCAGCCCAGGTCACCGCAGCCATCAAGGCCGGAGCCCTGACCGGCGTGGTCACCAACTCGCTGACCACCAACCCGCTGTTCATTAACGACAGCTTCATCAAGGCATCACTGCCAGCAGTTGGCGCCCCTACAGGCGTTACGGTCAGCGGCCTCACCACCACCAGCGCCACCGTCACCTGGTCGGCACCGGTCGGCACCGCCGCAGCTAAGTCATACAACGTGGAGTACAAGGCCTCGACTGCCACCACCTGGACCTCGGTCAACACCGCAGCAACCACCCTGACCCTCACCGGCCTGACCGCCAACACCAACTACTCGGTTCGCGTCAGCTCGGTCGATGGCACCACCGTTTCGGCCCCTAGCGCCGAGACCATGTTCGTCACCAAGGGTCTAGCGCCTGCGGCACCTGCCAACCTGCACACCACCGCAGTATTCGGCGACCAGGTCACCGTCGCCTGGGATGCACCTAACGCCAACGGCTCGCCAATCACGAAGTACAACGTCTACCTGATCTCGGGTTCGACTACGAGCGCTGCAAAGGTTACTTCGAGCCCGACCTACACCTTCACCGGATTGACTCCGCAGACCTCTTACTCGTTCGATGTTGAAGCCGTGAATGCGAATGGCACCTCGCCAATTTCAACCGTCGCAAGGTTCAGCACCTCAGCTGTCACGCCGGCGCAGGTAGGTCGCGTTACTTTCAGCAACATCACTGCTACGACCGCAACCGCAACTTGGGCTACCGTTCCACCTGTGACTAGTGGCACGCCGATTACTTACGTGGTCAACACCTACGTCTACACCTTGGCGGGCTACCTTGCTCGCACGACTTACACCGTCATGCAGCCAACCGTTGCGCTCACCGGTTTGACACGCTACTCGACTCAGCTGATCTATGTGACCGCAATGTCAGGCAATGTTGCTGGGCCGATCTCACTCGGTTACAGCTTCAACACGCTGCAGGCCGTGCCTGCTGTTCCAAGCTCATTCACTTCTGTTCGCAACGGCGCGACCACCACGCTTAACTGGTTGGCCCCAAGCGACAACGGTGGCTCTGCGCTGATTGGCTTCGTTCTTGAGAAGCAGTCGGGCACCAGCTGGGTCTCGGTCGCAACTGGCGATGCCACCTTCCAGACCTATGTCGTTCCAACTCCTGCAAAGGGAGTCACCGACGTCTATCGCGTCTATGCAACCAACACCATTGGTTCAGGTATCGCCAAGGTGCTGAACGTCACCAACCAGGTCACGGCTCCAGGTGCTCCGCAGAACGTCACCGGCACGCTCTCGAGCGACGGCCAGTCGGTCGTGCTCACCTGGGCAGCGCCAACCGATGACGGTGGCTCTGCAGTCACTGGCTATCGCGTGCTCTATGGGCCACTTTCGACCTCGGTCAACACCGTTGTTGCCAACCTCGCGGCTGGCCAGCTCACCGTGACGCTTCCTTTGGCAAATAAGGGCGTCGCGAGCTTCTACTCAATTCAGGCGATCAACGGGGTTGGCGCAGGAACTGGTAGCGCTCCGGTCTCGGTGACCCGCGCTGCAACGGTTCCAGGTGCTCCTGTGGCCATCTCGGCTTCTTGGAACAGCGATGGAACCCTGCGTGTCTACTGGGCAGCGCCTGCCGACAACGGCGGTTCGACCATCACCGGTTACACCGTGCAGCGACTCGAGTCGGGAACTTGGGTTACCAAGTACACCGGCACTTCAACCTTCACCAACTTTGCTCGCGAAGCAGCAGGAACTGTCTGGCAATACCGCGTGATCGCAGCCAACGCAGTTGGTTCATCAGCGCCAAGCCTCTCTCTTACGGTTCAGGTTCCGGTTGCACTTGCAAGCGCTCCGCAGAACTTCACCGCGGTCGACACCGGCACTGCAGTCGGGCTGAGCTTCTTGGCACCCGCAAACCTCGGTGGCGGAACGCTCGGTTACTACAACATCCTGGCTAGCCGCGATGGCGGCACCACCTGGCAGAACATCGCAAACACCCTGAGCAACTCGATTGGAGTTGCGCGACCAGCCAAGGGTCAAACCTGGCTCTACAAGGTAGCCGCGGTTAACCAGGCTGGCGTTGGTGCATACACCGCTGCGATTTCGATCACAGTTGCAACCACCGTTCCAGGCGCAGTCACGACTACCGCGCAGTTCGCAAACGATGGTTCAATCAACCTCGCTTGGTACTTGCCGAGCGGAGACACCGGTGGCCTCGCACTCACTGGCTTCAAGGTTGAGAAGAGCTACGACAACACCAACTGGACTCAGGTAATTGTTGCCGCCGCTAACCAGACCACTCTGAACGTTCCCCGCGAGAACCCAGGTGTTCGCACCTACTTCCGCGTTGCTGCGATCAACTCGCTTGGTGCAGGTGTTGCTAACGCCACCAACATCCAGGTTCCTTTCCTGAAGGCGAGTGCCCCGCAGAATGTTGTGATCACCAACAGCGGCACTGCAGTAGTTGCGACCTACACCGCACCGGCAAACCTAGGTGGTTCAACCTCGGTTAGCTACTACCTGCAGGTCAGCAAGGATGGCGGCACCACTTGGGGCACCGCTAATGTGAGCAACACCTGGACCGTCTCAACCGCATTGCCAGCCAAGGGCACGACCGCTATCTACCGCATGGCCGCCTACACCGCGTATGGCTACTCGGACTACTCGGCAACCACCAGCATCACCGTGGCAGCCACCGCTCCTGGCACCCCTAGCGTCAAGACCTTCGCCTTGAACCCAGACAAGTCGATGACCCTGACTTGGGCCGCAAGCAGCGACAACGGCGGATCACCAGTTACTGGCTTCCTGCTGTCGACCTCTGTAGAAAACGTGAACTACTCAGCGCCAACGAGCATTGCAGCCAATGTGACTTCGCTGGTCTTGCCGGCGACGGCTCCTGGTGTTCGCACCTACGTTCACCTGTATGCGGTCAACGCGATTGGAACCTCGGCCTCGACCGCGGCATACAACGTGCTGAACCCATACCTGCAGGCAACTGCGGTCAATGGCCTGACTACTAGCGTGACCAACAACCAGCTCACCGTGAGCTGGGCAGCGCCAAGCAACCTCGGTGGTGCTTCGACCGCGACCTACCAGCTCTACACCTCGACTGACAACGTGAACTTTGTATTGCGCTCAACCACCAGCCTGTTGTCTATCGGGCTCGGCACGCAGATCAAGGGCAGCACGCTTTACGTTCGCGTGAACGCAGTGACTCCATTTGGTGCAGGCGTTAGCTCGCAGGTAACCGCGGTTATTCCAACCACAGTCACCAGCGCCGTCTCTGCCTCGGTTGCTCGCACCAGTGCGACCACCGTCTATGTATCGTTCTCTGCACCTGGTGACCTCGGTGGTCTCTCGGCGTGGGGATACAAGGTTCAGGTTCTGCAGAACGGCACCTACGTGACCGTTGCAGCCGGAGTCGGAACCGCAACCAACAGCGTTGCACTGGCCCTGCCGCAGGTGACCAACAGCACCGCTGCATACTCGATTCGAGTAGTCACCACGAACGCGGTTGGCGACTCGAACTCTTCGAACACAGTGCTAGTTCGATAAACCTGTTCAAATAGAAAAGACCCCGGAGTGATCCGGGGTCTTTTCTTACTCGCTTTGCCAAGTTTGGTTTGAAACCTAGTTGGTCATCATTCCCATGATTACTGCAACACATACGTTGAGAATGGTCAGCAACAAGATGGTTGGAACAACCCACTTTGGAGTCTTCTCTTTGTTCTTGTAGGTGTAAGCGATGAAGAAGATCGCGGTGATGACTGCGCTCTTGATGCTGATCGACACAGGGTTGATGTGGTCGTTATTCATCGGAGCGACGCCAGTCATGATCAGACCAGCGGCCAGGGTCAACCAAGCGCCATGAACCAGGCCAGCTGGAACCTTTGCACCGGTCTTGAAGTTAGGGGCCTGTGTTACGGCGTAACCGAAGATGGTTGCGTAACCGATCAGGTGGAAGACCAACAAAATGTTGATCAGCAGGTCGTATGGGTGGCTCATTCTTGCCTCTCTAGTGCTTTCGCAGAGAGGCGATTGCCCCCTGCTACGCGCTCAGTCTAGCCATCGCGACTGCGGCCTCTACGGCTTCGCGACCCTTGTCTTCGTTCGAGCCTGGCAGGCCAGCGCGGTCAAGCGCCTGCTGCAAGTCGTTCACGGTCAAGAGGCCAAAGCCGATTGGCACGCCACTGTCGAGTTGCACGCGGGTTAGGCCATCGGTGGCGGCTCGACAGACGTATTCGAAGTGCGGGGTCTGGCCATAAATGACGCAGCCGAGTGCGATGACGACATCGGCACCCTGCTCGATCGCATACTTGGCGGCAAGCGGCAGCTCGAAAGCGCCAGGCACCTGCCAGACCTCATAGGTCTCGTTGCCCGCGGCCTTCAGTGCACGCTCGGCACCGGCAAGCAGACCGTCGGTGACCTCTTTGTGCCACTGGGTAACCAACACTGCAACCTGCAGCCCCGTCGCGTCGATTTCGATCTGTGGTGCGTGTCCGGCCATTTATGCGACTCCAGGAATGATGTGACCCATGCGCTCGCGCTTGGTCTCGAGATACTGTGCGTTCTCGGCGGCCTGGCCAACGATCACTGGCACGTAGTCTTTCACTTCGATGCCGGCAGCATCCAAGTATGAGCGCTTCGCTGGGTTGTTGGTCATCAAGCGAACGCTGGTCACGCCGAGGTCTTTCAAGATTGCAACTGCTGCGCCATACTCGCGTGCTTCGGCTGGCAGGCCGAGTGCGAGGTTGGCATCGACGGTGTCGAGGCCAGTGTCTTGCAGAGCGTATGCCTTGAGCTTGTTGAGCAGGCCAATGCCGCGACCTTCTTGACCGCGCAGGTAAATCACGATGCCGCCCTCAGGGTCGTTCGCGATGGTGTCGAGCGCGTAGTCGAGCTGTGGGCCACACTCACACTTGAGCGAACCGAAGGCCTCGCCGGTGATGCACTCGCTGTGCATGCGAACTAGAACGTTCTCGCCGGTTGGGTTGCCCGCGATGATCGCAACGTGATCTGCGGTGGTCTTGATGTCGTAGTAGCCACGAACACGGAAGTTGCCGTGAGTGGTCGGCAACTTGGCCTCTGCCTCAAAGCGAATGCGGTTCTGTGGGTTGTTCACATAGATGATGTCGTTGGCCTTGAGGTGCTCAACGATCTGCTCGATGGTGATCACCGGCAGGTCTTGCTCCTTGCCGATTTCAATCAGCTCAGGCAGGCGCACCATGGTGCCATCCTTGTGAATCATCTCGCCGATGACGGCAACCGGCTGCAGGCCGGCAAGCTTCATCAGGTCGACTGCGGCCTCAGTGTGGCCGGCGCGGCCGATAACGCCGGCTGGGTGAGCACGCAGTGGTACAACGTGGCCAGGGCGAATCAGGGTGTCTGGGGTGGTGCTCGGGTGGGCCAGGGCCTGGGCGGTCATGGCGCGGTCAACGGCGCTGATGCCTGTTGAGGTGCGCTCGGCGTGGTCGACGGTGATGGTGTAGTTCGTGTTGTGCGGGTCACGGTTGTTCAGGGTCATGACTGGCAGGTCGAGCTCGTTGGCACGGGCCTCTTCCATCGGAACGCACAGGAAGCCCGAAGTGTGGTTGATCATCCAGGCCATCCACTCAGGGGTGGCGAACTCGGCCGCGATGATGGCGTCGCCTTCGTTCTCGCGATCGCTCGCGTCGGCAACTAGCACCGGCTTGCCGGCTCGCAGTGCATCCAGGGCCTGCTCAATTGTCGATAGTTGCATTATTTGCTCCTCGCTTCGAGCAGTCGCTCGATGTGTTTGGCCATTACGTCGGCCTCGACGTTCACCTTGTCGCCAGATTGCTTGCGGCCAAGGGTGGTGAGGGCCAGGGTCTCGGGAATGAGACTTAGGCCGATGTGGTCGTCGCCGACCTCGTTCACGGTCAGGCTTACGCCGTCGATCGTGACCGAACCTTTTAGAACGATGTACTTCATCACCTCGGCTGGGATGCGCACGCGCAGCCACTCCCAGTGCTCGCTCTTTTCGCGGTTGATGATTTCGCCGACTCCGTCGACATGGCCCTGAACCACGTGGCCACCGAATCGGGTAGCGGAGGTCATTGCGCGCTCAAGGTTGACGACGTCGCCGACCTTCAGGCTGCCGAGTGCGGTCTTGTTCAGAGTCTCTTGCATGACGTCGGCGGTGAACGAATGCTTGTCGAATTCAATTGCGGTGAGGCAGGTGCCACTGACCGCGATCGAGTCGCCGCGCTTTACGTCGCTGACCACGAGTGGCCCTTCGATGGTCAGGCGCATTGCGTCGCCCTGCGGCTCGATTGCCGAGACGTGTCCGAGTTCTTCAATGATTCCCGTGAACATTAGTTCTCCTTCTGAATCGCGCGAATAAGAATGTCTGCGCCGAGCGCTTTGGTCTCGACTATCTGCAGGTTCACTGCCTGGTCGATGCTGCCGACCTCGATGTCGCCGATCGCTGTCTTTGGGCCGCCGAGCAGCTTTGGGGCCAGGTAAACCAAAAACTCATCGGCCATAGATGCCTTGATTAGAGCCGATTCCAGGTCGGCGCCGCCCTCGACAAAGACTTGGCGAATGCCGCGGCCCCAGAGTTCGGCCATAACTTCGGTGAGGTTGCGAGTTCGCAACTGCATAGTCTCGCCGCCGGTTACGCCAGTCATTGGAGCAAAGACGCGAGCGGTCTTGGCGATTTCGCGCTCGCCAACGATCACGCGCAGCGGCTGGTTCTCATAGAGCGAGCCGTCTGGTTTGCGAGCGTTGAGTTCTGGGTCGTCGATTTCGACGGTGTTGGTGCCAACCAACACTGCCTGCGATGCAGTGCGACGCGCGTGAACATCGTGGCGTGCATCCGCGCCGGTGATCCACTTTGAGGTGCCGTCGGCTGCGGCAGTGCGGCCGTCCAAGCTGGCGGCGTACTTAACCACAACGTATGGTCGCTCGCTGAACTTATTCACAAGCCAGGGCTTGAGCACCGGCTGGTATTCGTCGGCCAGAATTCCGCCGATAACCTCGACACCTGCAGCCTCGAGCGCGAAGCGACCGCCGCCCTCGGTCTTGCCAGGGTCAACGGCTGCAAAGACAACGCGCTTGATGCCGGCCTCGATGAGCGCCTGCGAGCACGGGCCGGTGGTGCCGGTGTGGTTGCAAGGTTCGAGGGTGACAACGGCGGTTAGGCCAGGGGTGAGCAGGCCAGCTGCTCGAAGATTATTTAGGGCGTCGACCTCTGCGTGCGGGGTTCCGACACCGCGGTGCCAGCCCTCGGCCATCACGTTTCCGGCCTCGTTCAAGATCACGGCGCCGACGCGCGGGTTGACATCGAAGGCAGGCGAGTTGAGCGACAGCGCAATAGCGCATCGCATCGCCTCTTGATACCTAAGTTCGTTCATTCGCCCATCCGTGTGTATGACTTCGGGGGCGCGGCGAGAATGCCGGGCTGGCGCGAATGCGACAACCACGGATGCCCACGCCAAGGCGCGAACAATCCGCTGCAACTTCTCCCATCCGGACTTTAACCGTCGGCTCTGGAATTTCACCAAAATCAACCGCCGAACCAGGCTCGGGCTTTCGCCTTACTTTGGCTCGTCGGGTCGCGGGCTGTAACCGCCGGCTCAGATTTTCACTGACCCCGAAGTGCACTTCTTACCCTATTAGTAACAGGGCAGGGGCACCATCTATTCCTTTGGGGCTGTGGATGGAGGCGGCTGGTGGACGGGCTGGCCAGGATGGCCGGCGACTAGCGGGCAGCGATGAAACCGACGCGGTCGTAGACCTTGGCCAGGGTGGCCTCGGCTACGGCGTTGGCGCGGGCGGCACCTTCGGCAAGCAAAGCGTCGAGCTGAGCGGCATCGGCCAAGAGTTCTTCGGCACGGGTGCGGATCGGCTCGATGGCGGCAACCGCGGCATCGGCAAGGTCTCCCTTGAGCGCGCCATAGCCACCGCCGGCATACTGGCCAACCAGGTCGTCGATTGAGCGACCGGTCAGCGCGCTGAACAAGCCGAGCAGGTTCGAAACGCCAGGCTTTGCTTCGCGGTCGTAGCGAATCTCGCCGTCGGTGTCGGTGACGGCACTCTTGAATTTCTTCACGATGGTGGCGTTGTCATCCATGATGTTGACCAGGCCTTTAGGGTCGCCCGACTTCGACATCTTGGCGGTTGGGTTCTGCAGATCATAAATCTTTGCGTTCTCTTTTTGAATCGCTGCCTCTGGCACCACGAAGGTGTCGCCAAAACGCGAGTTGAAACGAATTGCAAGGTCGCGAGTTAGCTCGATGTGCTGGCGCTGGTCTTCTCCGACCGGCACGGCCTTCGGCTGGTAAAGCAAAATGTCTGCGGCTTGCAAGATCGGGTAGGTGTATAGACCGACCGAAGCCGAGTCGACGCCGTTCTTCTGAGTCTTGTCTTTGAACTGCGTCATGCGACCGGCTTCACCCATACCGGTGATGCACTGAAGCACCCAGGCGAGTTGTGCGTGCGCAGGAACGTGCGATTGCACGAAGAGTGCCGACTTATCCGTGTCGATGCCGGCGGCAAT
>CAITNA010000094.1 GCA_903893675.1 uncultured Micrococcales bacterium | reverse complement strand
TGGCAGTCTTTACCTGTGGTTGAAGCTTTTTCTGCAGATCAGGTCTGGTTGACCGTTCCCGATGTCGCCGAGCGACTGAACGTTCCTATTGGTCGAGTGCATCGACTCATCGAAGATCATCACCTCATCGAGGTCAAGATCAATGGCGTTCGCAAGGTTCCTGCAGAGGCAATCGCCGGAAACGAGCCGCTGCCGAGTTTGCGTGGCACCATCCTGGTTCTCTTGGATGCGGGCTTCAGCAGCGATGGCGCAGTCGAGTGGTTGTTCACCCAAAACGAGATTCTTGGCACCACGCCGATGCTCGCACTTGCAGCTGGCAAGAAGGCAGAGATTCGCAGACTCGCTCAGGCGCTCGCGCTCTAAGCATTAGTCACTTTTCTAAGTCGAGGCTTTAGCTCTCGCGGTTCATCACCATGTTGGCAAGACGCTTCAACATGTTCTTGGCATCCGGCTCAATCTCAAGCGCATCCAAGGCAAACAGTGACTCGTTGCCCAACTCTGTGATCATGGTTTCGGTTTTCTTCAAAGCGCCGGTTCCGATGATGGTTTGCTGCATCACCGCGATTTGATCTGGGCCGATGTCGGTTGCGGTGAGCATTTGGTCAAACATTTCGCCGACCTTGCCCTCGAGCACCTCGCGGGTAAGCCCGACCAAAACCGTGCGCTTACCTTCGCGCAAATCATCGCCGGCAGGCTTGCCGGTAACGCTCGGGTCGCCATAGACACCGAGCACATCGTCGCGAAGTTGGAATGCGAGCCCAAGCGGAATTGCGAAAGTGCTGAGCGCGTGACGTCTTCCTGACTCGGCACCGGCAAAGGCCGCGCCGATCAACAGCGGCGCCTCAATCGAATACTTTGCGGTCTTGTAGAGCATTACGCGGTTGGCGCGGGCGACAGCCTCTGAAACAGGGCGACCAGGAGCTGCGTTCTCTTCGAGCACATCGAGGTATTGCCCGGCCATGACCTCGACACGCATGCGGCCGAACTCGTCGCGACAGGCTGCTTCGATTTCGCGGCTAGGTGCATCCAAGAGGGCAGAGCCGAATAGTTCAGAGCTCCACGAGAGCATCAAGTCGCCAACCAGGATGGAACCTGCCGCTCCGAAACGCTCAGGCGCACCTGCCCAGTTCGACTCTTTGTGCAGTTGCTCGAACTTCTTGTGAATGGCTGGCTTGCCGCGACGGGTGTCTGACTGATCGATTAGGTCGTCGTGAACCAGGGCAGCGGCGTGGAACATCTCGAGCGCCGCGCAAATCTTGACGATTGAGGCAAGGGCTTCATCAGACTGGGCAAGCTTTTGGTCTTCGAGATAGCCAAGCCAGGCCCAGTAGCAAAACAGGGCACGGAAACGCTTGCCGCCGCGAAGCAGGTCTTTGGTGTAGTCGATGATGGGGGCGAGGTCGCTCGAGATTGACTCGAATTCCAGGCGGCGGTCCTCCATGAACCGATCCAATTCATCTTGGATGGCCTGAAGCAAGATTGCCGATTCGTCCATGGCGACAAGCCTAAACGCGTTTACAAAGTCGGTGGCTGAACTTATGCTCTAATCACTGAGCAGTGGAGGAAACATGGGCCTGTCCGAACGCGAAAAGCGAGTCTTGGCAGAGATGGAGCGCGAACTCTTTGGCGCATCCACGATCGACCCCAAGCTCCGACCTGCGAATAGCGTTCGCAAGCTGGTCGCCGGCATCTTGATCACCGTCATCGGCCTGTCTGTCTTGCTGTTTGCCGCCATCAGCGGCCTGGTCTGGATCGGCGTTGTCGGCTTCTGCATTGCCCTGTTTGGCATCTTGGCAGCCAGTGCCAACCCGGCAGCCCGCGGAAAGTCTGGGCCACGCGGGTCTTCGAGCCCAAAGAATGGCCCAAAGTCTTCTGGCGGCAGCTTTTTCGCCGACCGATGGGATCGTCGCCAGGGCGAATAGCCCCGCAAACCTCACCACCACAACCTAAAAGGCATCCGAAACCGGGTGCCTTTTCTGCTTTTTGGCCTCAAATCTGGGCAAAATGTGGCATTTTCCTCCACCGCTGAAATCCGCTTATTTATTGGCAAAAGTATG
>CAITNA010000093.1 GCA_903893675.1 uncultured Micrococcales bacterium | reverse complement strand
GCACCAAAACTACCCTGCACCGGCGACACCGATTTGCCTAAACTTTGAGTGTGAACAACCTGCGCATCGCAATCCTCGGCTCTGGCTCAATGGGCACGGCCATCCTTGATGGGTTGATTGCCAAGGGCACCCCGGCCGACCACGTGGCCGTGAGCACCAAGACCCTGGCCACCGCCAATGCGCTCAATGCCCGACTGGGCGTTCACGCCTATTCACAAGAACTCGACTCGGATGCGAACATGCTGGCCGTCGACGACGCCGATGTCGTGCTGGTTGCGGTCAAGCCCGCTTACGTGCTCGAAGTGCTCGGCGAGGTGGCCACCAGCCTGAAGCCTGGCGCACTGGTGATCTCGGTCGCTGCGGGCATCACGACTGCTGCCATGGAGCAGACCCTGCCAGCCGCCACAGCCGTGGTTCGCGCCATGCCAAACACCCCGGCAATCGTTGGCCGAGCCATGACCGGCATTTCGGCCGGTTCGCGCGCCGAAGCCAAGCACCTCGAACTTGCCACCGAACTTTTCGCTTCGGTCGGCAAGACCATGATTCTCGACGAGGCTCGCATCGACGCTCTCAGCACCATCAGCGGCAGCGGCCCGGCATACGTCTTCTTCTTGATCGAGCAGTTCACCAAGGCCGCCGAGCACCAGGGCTTCACGCCGGCAGAGTCGACCGAGCTGGTCAACGAAACTTTCCGGGGAGCAATCGACCTGTTGCTCGCGAGCTACAAGTCGCCGGCCGAGCTTCGCCGACAGGTGACCAGCCCGAACGGCACCACCATGCAGGCAATTGCGCGCATGGAGCATGCGCAGCTAGACCAAGTATTCGCAGAAGCAACCGACGCGGCTCTTCGCCGCGCTCGAGAAATCGCAGAAGGGAAATAAAAATGTCAGACGCATTCGAAGCAATCGGTTCGGCACACCACCGCAAGTTGATCGAAATCTTGGTTGCGAATCCTGCGTCGACCGAAGAAGAAGTTCAGCAACTCTCGAAGTTGCCTGTGCTCGAAGTTCGCGTTGCACTCAGATCGCTGCACAAGTCAGGCGTCGTCACCGCACGCGGCACCGGCAAGAACACAAAGTATTCAGCAAGTCAGGCGCAGCTCGCGAAGATTGCAACCTGGCTCGAGAAGGTAGTCGAAAAGCCGAAGAGTCAGATTGAAGAGAAATTCGAGGCTCAGGTCGAGAACCTCGCAGACAAACTCGGCGAGTGGATCGCAAACGGCGGCGGCTGGCTGCAAACCAAACTCGCCGAGAACACCGACATCAAGAGCGTCGATGACCTTGGTCGCGAAATCGGTCGCAAGTTGGCTGAGGCAAAGAAGCAGACTGAAGACACGGTCGGCGAGGACATCCGTGAAGTTGTTGGCGAAGTAAAGAAGCGCGTAAAGCGCAAGTAAAGCGGCGTCGCGAGCGGCCTCAGTTAGCCGCGCGCGTCAATTTCTGAAATTAAACCCTCGACGAGCTTTTTGATTTCATCTCGGATGGGGCGCACAGCCTCGAGGCCCTGACCGGCCGGGTCGTTCAGCGGCCAATCCAGG
>CAITNA010000092.1 GCA_903893675.1 uncultured Micrococcales bacterium | reverse complement strand
GCTTCCAGACCATCACAAACGCAGGCCCAGACGATCTAGCCATTGGCCTTTCGATCTTCGCCCACAACTTCAGAATGCCTGCCTTCTTCTTGGTTTCGGGCATCCTGGCTGGCCTGCTGATTGCCAAGCTCGGCGTCGCCGGCTTTTGGCTGCAACGCAGACGCCGACTGCTCTACCCACTCATCGCGGGAACGGTCACAATCATGCCGCTGACCTATTGGGCAGAAAATATCCAGGTCTCCGGCCCGGCCGATCTCTTCAACACCGGGTTCGGCCACCTCTGGTTTATTGAATACCTGTTGCTCTTCAGTCTGATCCTGATGTTGATTTTCCAAATTCCGGCAGTGCGCCGAGCTGGCAACAAAGACGCTCCACGACACGACCTAGGAATCTGGATCGTGAACCCAGGCTCGATTGCGCTGCTAATTGCACTCACGATTTTCATCCCAGATTGGTTTGGCGCTAGCTCGTCGGCGCTAACCCCAAGCTCGGCCCTGTTTCCACCAATCGGACTTTTCGTTTTCTACTTGGTGTTCTTTCTGTTCGGCACACTGATCTGCCGCTACATCTTTTCTGCATTGAAATGGATGCGCAGATTTGCATTCGCATACCTCGCAATCGGCGTCATCGCCTTTGCGATTTATGCAACTTACATTTGGGGCGGCAGCAATCAAGAATTCTCGAAGCTCGCCTACGTCACATCGACTTGGATGCTCTCGATGGCAATCATCGCGATTGCACTGATCCTCGCAAAACGTGAAAACCGAATCGTCAAATATCTCTCTGACTCGAGCTATTGGGTTTACCTGATTCACTTGCCAATCATGGTTGTGCTGCAGCGCTGGTTTGCCGAGTTACACCTAGGGGTCGCGCTTTCGTTCTGGCTATCGCTGCCAATCGTGTTCGGCATTTCGATTGCGCTCTACCACTGGGTGGTTCGCGACCGCTTCATCGGCAATCTGCTCGCCGGCAAGCTCTAGACCGCTGGCGAGCCTCGAGGCCTAGGCCTTTACAAACAGGTGTGCTGCGAAGTCGCGACGAAGTTCAATCGACCCGGATGCACTAACCACCTTGACCATCGTTGGCTCGAATTCGAGCGTCAACTTAGCCCCTGGAAGCAGTCCGGCATCCTTCATGTCTTGAAGCAGCTCAGGGAAAACCTGCAGCGGTTCGCCGATGCGGGCCAAGGTGTAGCTCTTGCCATCGCTCTCGCCCACCAGGCTCGAGACTGAAACCACGCCTTCGATAAACGAGGTGTTCTCGTCGGCTCCGAGCGCGGCCAATCCAGGAATCGGGTTGCCATAAGGGGAAACCTCGGTCGACTTGAGCAGCGACAGAATCTTGCGCTCGACGCGCTCGCTCATCACGTGCTCCCAGCGGCAGGCCTCTTCGTGCACGAACTGCCACTCGAGCCCAATGATGTCGGCAAGCAGGCGCTCGGCCAGGCGGTGCTTGCGCATAACGCCAACTGCCTCGACGCGACCCTGCTCGGTGAGAACCAGATGGCGATCGGCAGTCACGTTGACCAGTCCGAGGCGCTCCATGCGAGAAACGGTCTGCGAGACGGTCGGGCCGGCGTGGTTCAGGCGTTCGGCGATGCGAGCACGCAGCGGAACCTGACCCTCTTCCTCGAGTTCGAGAATGGTGCGCAGATACATCTCGGTGGTGTCAATGAGGTCGTCTTCGTGTTCCATGATTCCCATCCCAGAGGTGTTCTTCTCCAAGATTAGCCGTTCGATACTTCCGTAGAATTGACCCGTGAAT
>CAITNA010000091.1 GCA_903893675.1 uncultured Micrococcales bacterium | reverse complement strand
AGCCGCCTGCTCAACATTTATGTGACTCAGGCCAAGGCGCTGCACCAGGCCGAGGCCGCCTTCATGGGCGAGCGCGCCGCCGGCACCCCTTTCATAATCGGCGTCGCCGGCTCGGTCGCGGTTGGCAAGAGCACCGTTTCGCGTGTGCTTCGCGAACTGCTGTCGCGCTGGGAGTCCACGCCGCGCGTGGCCCTGGTCACTACCGATGGGTTCCTCTATCCGAACGCCGAACTCGAGCGCCGCGGCATCATGGCCCGCAAGGGTTTCCCTGAGTCATACGACCGCAAGGCGCTGCTCAACTTCGTGGCAGACATCAAGTCGGGTGTTGCCTCGGTCAGCGCACCCATCTACTCGCACCTCACCTATGACATCACCGACCAGCACGTGGTCGTCGAGGCGCCAGACGTTGTCATCATCGAGGGTCTGAACGTGCTACAGCCGCCGGCTCCCGGCCAAGAGGTTGCCCTAAGCGACTACTTCGACTTCAAGATCTACGTCGATGCCGAAGTTGGCCAGATCACCAAGTGGTTCCTCGGACGTTTCGAGAAGCTGCGCGAGGGTGCCTTCACCAACCCGAAGAGCTACTTCCACCGCTATGCAGAGATGCCACTCGATAAGGCACTCGAGCGCGCAGCCGAGATCTGGCGAACCATCAACCTGCCGAACCTGACCGAGAACATCCTGCCGACCCGCTCGCGAGCAACCCTGGTGCTGCAAAAGGGCGAAAACCACCGGGTCGAGTCGGTTCTGCTCCGCAAAAACTAGCGCTCGCGCATCCCAGCGCCGTTTTGAGCGTTATCTGTTCGTTACCAACGCGCGGGAAGACTCGCCCGAACCTGAGAGTTAACTGAGATTGAGCCATTCGTATGGGTGTCGCCTGGTCTGAACCTAGGCCCCTCGATGCAAACGATGACTTTCTTTATAAAGAACATCAATTGAAAGGCTACAAATGAATCCACTCTCAGCAACGCTGAGCGACGGCCAGTTCATCCTGGTTTACAACGTTTTGTCGCTCGGTCTAGCATCAATGCTCTTTACGTCGATCTTCCTATTCGTCGCACGTGAACGAGTTCTGCCTCGCTACCGCTTGGCCGTAATGGTCTCTGGCACCGTAACTGCAATTGCCACGTACCACTACTTCCGCATGTTTGACAACTTCAACCACGCATTCGCAACCGGCGGCGTAAACAACCCTGCTGCCTACAACGTTGGCTACCGCTACGTTGACTGGCTGCTCACCGTTCCATTGCTATTGGTCGAGCTGGTTGCCGTGCTTGCACTTGCACGCGCTGCCCAGAGTTCAATGCTGAACCGACTAGTACCAGCCGCTGCAGCGATGATCTTGCTTGGTTACCCTGGCGACGCACACCTCACCGTGTTCGGCATCAGCGACCCAGGCATCTGGGGTCTGCTGTCAACCATTCCGTTCCTCTACATCTTGTATGTGCTGTTCATCGAACTCGGCAAGAGCCTCTCGCGCCAGTCGAAGGCAGTTCAGACCAAGATCAAGTTGCTCCGCATTTTGCTGATCGCAACTTGGGGCGTCTACCCAATCACCTTCATTCTCGCTATGGGCACCACCGGATTCGACCCAAGTCGATTCGTTGCTCGTGAGGTCGGCTACAGCATCGCCGACATCTTGGCGAAGTGTCTATTCGGTCTGATCATCTTCTCGGTCGCACGCATCAAGTCGGCAGAAGACGACAAGGAATTCGCAAAGAGCGAGTTCAAAGACGAGTAAAACTCCTTAGTAAGTTTTGCGGGTCACCGATTTCGGTGGCCCGCAATTCTTTAACACGGATGTTCGTGCAGCGGCTCTCGCGCTTGGTGCGGCTGTGGCTGTGGCTAGATGGCCAAGCGCTTTTCGACAACGCGGGCGATGCGGTCTGCCCAAGACTGAGCGGTGCCCTCGTCGGCCGCCTCGACCATCACGCGAACCAGTGGCTCGGTGCCCGATGCGCGAAGCAGCACGCGACCGGTGCCGTGCAGTTCTGCCTCGGCCTGTGCGACAGCTGCCTGCAGTTCTTCGTCGCTGTCGACGCGATTCTTGTCGACACCAGGAACGTTGATCAACACCTGAGGCAAAATCTTCATCGCGCCGGCAAGCTCGGCAAGTGACTTCTTGCTGCGGGCAACCTCGGCCATCAACTTGAGACCGGTGAGAATGCCATCGCCGGTAGTTGCCCAGCGCGAGAAGATGATGTGGCCGCTCTGCTCGCCACCGAGTGTGTAACCACCTGCGCGAATCTCTTCGAGAACGTAGCGGTCGCCAACCTTGGTCTCGATCATTTCGATGCCGGCATCGCGCATTGCAATCTTCAATCCGAGGTTGCTCATCACGGTTGCCACCAAAGTGTTGCGCGCAAGCTGGCCGCGCTCCTTGAATGACAGCGCCATGATCGCCATGATCTCATCGCCGTCGACAATCTTGCCGGTATGGTCGACAGCCAGGCAGCGGTCGGCGTCGCCATCGTGGGCGATGCCCGCGTCGGCTCCGTGCTCAAGCACAGCAGACTGCAGTGCAGACAGGTGGGTCGAACCGTATCCGAGGTTGATGTTGTGACCGTCTGGCTCTGCGCCGATGACGATCACCTGTGCGCCGGCGTCGACGAATGCCTGAGGTGAAACGCCAGATGCTGCACCGTGTGCGCAGTCGACGACAATCTTCAAACCATCTAGACGATTCGGCAGTGCTTTGAGCAGGTGCACGATGTAGCGATCTTCTGCGTCGGCAAAGCGCGTCACGTGACCGACACCGCCGCCTACCGGAGCCAGCATTTCGCCATCCATGAGCGCTTCGATTTGGTCTTCGATGGCGTCAGGAAGCTTGTGGCCACCGCGGGCAAAGAACTTGATGCCGTTGTCTGGGGCCGGGTTGTGCGATGCCGAGATCATCACGCCGAAGTCGGCGGCGATGTCTGCGGTTAGAAAAGCTGTAGCGGGAGTTGGCAGCATGCCAGCATCGAGAACGTCGACGCCCGAGCTGGCAAGGCCAGCGGCAACGGCGGCTGCGAGGAACTCGCCAGAGATTCGTGGGTCGCGGCCGATTACGGCCTTTGGCTTCTCGCCGCGCTTGCGGCTTTCTTCGCCGAGAACGATGGCTGCAGCCTGTGCGAGTTTGACGGCAAGTTCAACGGTGAGATCGCGATTCGCGAGTCCGCGTACGCCATCGGTGCCAAACAGTCGGGCCATGTTCTTCAGACTAGTCGTGGCACAAGCCAGACCAAAAGCGATTTAACGCTTCGAGAACTGCGAAGCCTTGCGTGCCTTCTTGAGACCGGCCTTCTTGCGCTCGATGACACGTGGGTCGCGCTTGAGGAAGCCAGCCTTCTTGAGTGCAGGGCGGTTGTTGTCGCGGTCGATGCCGTTCAATGCACGAGCAATGCCGAGACGAAGTGCGCCGGCCTGACCTGCGATGCCACCACCGTTGATGCGAGCGATGACGTCGTATGCGCCCTTGAGCTCAAGAACGGTGAATGGGTCGTTGATCAGCTGCTGGTGCAACTTGTTTGGGAAGTAGTCCTCGAGTGCGCGGCCGTTCACCTTGATGACGCCGGTGCCTGGCACGATGCGAACACGTGCAACAGCTTCCTTGCGACGACCGAGGCCAGCACCTGGCTGGGTCAGTGCGCCACGTGAGCGTGCAGGTGCCGACTTAGCAGCAGGAGTCTCGGTGCTGTAGCTCTCTGGTGCTACGTCTACGGTTTCGTTCTTAGCCACGGATGCTTCTCTCAAATTTCTTCGTTAGTGAATTCGGTGCTACTACTGAGCGACCTGGTCGATGATGAATGGCTTTGGCTGCTGTGCAGCGTGTGGGTGTGCAGCGCCTGCGTAAACCTTCAACTTGGTGAACTGTGCGTTGCCAAGCTTGGTTTTAGGAAGCATGCCCTTGATTGCCTTCTCGACAGCCTTCTCTGGACTCTTCTCAAGAAGCTCAGCGTAAGTAGTCGCGGTCAAACCACCTGGGTAACCCGAGTGACGGTATGCCTTCTTGTTGAGCAACTTGGTGCCAGTCAACGCGACCTTGTCTGCGTTGATGATGATGACGAAGTCACCGTTGTCCATGTGAGCTGCGAAAGTCGCCTTGTGCTTGCCGCGCAACAGTGCAGCAGCGTGAGTGGCGAGACGGCCGAGCACTACGTCGGTGGCGTCGATGATCAACCACTCGTTCTTCAGCTCATGAGCCTTCGGTGAATAAGTACGCACGTTAGATTGCCTTCTACTTCTTGTTCGGATTGAATCGCCACCCAGAACGGGATTCGGCTAATTCAGAATTTGTCGGTGAAACCGACACCAAGGGTCAAGTTTAGCCAGCAAAAGGGCTGTCGGTCAAACCCTATTTGACCCAGGCACCCCAGCAACCAGGATGCTCGGCAGCCCGCTACTCGAAGGTCTGGTCGTCGAGGCTGCGCAGGTTTTTGGCCATGGCGGCCTGGGCGGCCAAAAGCTCGTCGGCCGGGTAGCCAATGGCAAGCAGGGTCAGGCCGTGCGGGGCCACCACCTTGAAGCTGCCCTCGCGGCCCTTCTTCTCGAGCAGCTCGCGCAGCTTGGCCCCGTCGGCCTTGCCGCGGCCAACGGCGATCAGCGCGCCGACGATCGAGCGAACCATGTTGTGGCAGAAGGCATCGGCCTGAAGCTCGATCTCAATGACCCCGCCGGCACCCCGAGCAACCGAAACCTCTTGCAATTCACGGATGGTGGTCGACTTCTCGCGCGGCTTGCAGAAGCTCGCAAAGTCGTTCAGGCCGAGAAGCTCCTGGGTCGCAGAGTTCATGGCAGCCGCATCCAAGGCCCAAATCACCGAGAGCGTGTGTCTCGCCTCGAGCGCATTGGCATCGGCGTTCTTGTCGGCAATTCGGTAGCGATAGCGGCGGCTGATTGCTGAGAACCGAGCGTCGAAACCTTCTGGGGCAACCACCACCGACTTCACGCGCAGGTCGTTCGGAAGCAGGCCGTTCAACTTGTATGCGAGGTCGTCGATGCTCTGGCGACCGAGTCGCGCGAGTTGGTCATCGGTCAGATCGCAGTGTGCGACGCAACCGATTGCGTGCACGCCGGCATCGGTTCGACCGGCAACGCGCAGACCGAAGTCGATATCTGATTCACCAAAGATTGTGGTGAACGCTTCAATGAATTCACCTTGGATGGTTCGCAGCCCTGGCTGCTTCGACCATCCATAGAAATCGGTGCCGTCGTAACCGAAGTCGATCCTTAAACGAGTGAACCCGTCGACGATTTCGTCAACGGGCTCGCTCATGAAACTTTTAGGTCTCGAGAACCGAAATTACTCGGCTGCCTCTTCGGTAGCTGCTTCGGCTGGTGCCTCTGCTGCTGGCGACTCGGTGGCCTCTGCCTCAATTGCTGCTTCGGTCTCTACGACCTCTGCCTCAACTGCTGCCTCTTCGAATACCTCTGCTGCCTCGGCTGCGTTTGCCTTAACCGAGTTGACCAGCTTGGTCTTGTGGGTTGCAGGCTTTGCGTTTACAGGCTCGAGAACCAGCTCGACGAGTGCCATCGGGGCGTTGTCGCCCTTGCGGTAGCCGAGCTTGGTGATGCGGGTGTAGCCACCCTGACGGTCTGCAACCTGTGGTGCGATGTTTGCGAACAGCTCGTGTACTACCGACTTCTCGGTGAGCTGTGCCATCACACGACGACGTGCTGCAAGGTCGCCGCGCTTTGCGAAGGTAACCAAACGCTCAGCAACCGGACGCAGGCGCTTTGCCTTGGTCTCGGTAGTGGTGATCTTGCCGTGCTTGAACAACGAGGTGGCCATGTTGCGAAGCATCATGCTCTCGTGGGCTGGTCCGCCTCCGAGGCGTGGGCCCTTAGTTGGTGCTGCCATTTTTATCTCCTATGGATGAGCGACCGGCTTATGCCTGGTCGTCCTCGTCGTCGTAGTTTGCTGCGTTGCTGAAGTAGGTGCCGTCGAAGCCTGGAACCGAGTCACGGAACTTGAGGCCCATCGAGGTGAGCTTGTCGCGCACCTCGTCTACCGACTTGCTGCCGAAGTTGCGGATGTTCATCAGCTGGTCTTCAGTCAGGTTGATCAGTTCGCCAACGTTGTTGATGCCCTCACGCTTGAGGCAGTTGTACGAACGGACGGTGAGGTCGAGGTCTTCGATTGGCATTGCCAGCTCTGGCGAAACTGCCAGCTCGCTGCGTGCCTCGCCGAGCTCGATACCTTCGGCCTGGTCGTTGAGGTCCTTTGCAAGACCGAACAGTGCAACCAGGGTGGTTCCGGCCGAAGCGACTGCGTCAGCAGGCTTGATCGAAGGCTTGGTCTCTACGTCGACGATTAGCTTGTCGAAGTTGGTGTACTCACCGGCACGAGTTGCCTCGACGCGGTATGACACCTTGAGAACTGGCGAGTAGATCGAGTCGATTGGAATAACGCCAGCCTCAGCGCCAACCATGCGGTTCTGGCTTGCCTGAACGTATCCACGGCCACGCTCGATGTTGAGCTGCAGGTCGATTGAACCCTTGGCGTCGAGGTGAGCGATTACGAGATCCTTGTTGTGGATAGTGACGTCTGCGTCAACAACGATGTCGCCTGCAGTAACAGGGCCAGGGCCCTTCTTTGCAACGCGAGCAACAACTGGCTCATCGCGGTGGCTCGAAACAACGAGGTCCTTGATGTTCAGGATGATCTCGGTGACATCTTCCTTAACACCATCGATGGTGCTGAATTCGTGGCTTACGCCTTCGAAACGCACGTTGGTTACTGCAGCGCCTGGGATAGACGACAGCAGAGTGCGGCGAAGCGAGTTTCCGAGGGTGTAACCGAAGCCTGGCTCAAGCGGTTCGAGAACGAAACGCGAACGAGTAGGCGATAGTACTTCTTCTTTTAGCTCTGGACGCTGTGCAATCAGCACGGTTGGTTCCTTCCGTAGACATCCACTATTTGATGTCTGCTTTTGTTTACTCCGCAGTGGCCACTGCGAAGCGTGTTGCTATGAAGTTGTTTTCGAGGCGTTAGACGCGACGACGCTTTGGAGGGCGGCATCCGTTGTGAGCCTGAGGAGTCACGTCAGAGATCGAACCGACCTCGAGACCTGCTGCCTGAAGCGAACGGATTGCGGTCTCGCGACCCGAGCCTGGACCCTTCACGAACACGTCAACCTTCTTGAGGCCGTGCTCCTGTGCCTTGCGAGCTGCAGACTCAGCTGCGAGCTGTGCGGCGAACGGGGTCGACTTGCGCGAGCCCTTGTAGCCAACGTCGCCTGACGATGACCACGAGATAACTGCGCCGGTAGCGTCGGTAATCGAAACGATGGTGTTGTTGAAGGTGCTCTTGATGTGCGCCTGACCAACGGTTACGTTCTTCTTTTCCTTCTTGCGAGGCTTACGGGCGCCTGCTGCGCCGGCCTTTGCCTTAGGTGCTGCTGCCATTTTTAATCCTTCTCCTTAAGCCGACTGCTACTTAGCAGCCTTCTTCTTTCCAGCGACGGTGCGCTTTGGACCCTTGCGGGTGCGGGCGTTGGTCTTGGTGCGCTGGCCACGAACTGGCAGGCCCTTGCGGTGACGAATACCTTCGTACGAACCGATCTCTACCTTGCGGCGAATGTCGGCCTGAACATCGCGGCGGAGGTCACCCTCAACCTTGAAGTTGCCTTCGATGAAGTCACGAATTGCGACGAGCTGGTCGTCGGTCAAGTCTTTTACACGGATGTTCTTGTCGACCTTGGTCTGCTCAAGAATCGAGACCGAACGAGTGCGGCCAATTCCGTAGATGTAAGTGAGTGCAATTTCGACGCGCTTCGCGTCTGGAATATCTGCTCCGGCAACACGTGCCATGGGATTTCTCCTAGTTTCAAAGGTCTTCAGCAATACACCCGATTATTCGGCTCCGGCCTTTTCCGGAGGTTACATCTTTCGATGTTGTACTGCCTTGGTTTATTCAGTTGTGTTTGTAAGAGCTGCGTCTGCTCTTGCGCTTAACCCTGGCGCTGTTTGTGGCGAGGGTTTTCGCAAATGATCATGACGCGACCGTGGCGACGAATGACTTTGCACTTGTCGCAGATCTTCTTAACGCTTGGGTTAACCTTCATGTCTCTTGCTTCTGTTTGTTGGTGCGTGGTTATTTGTAGCGATAGGTGATTCGGCCACGAGTCAAGTCGTATGTGCTGAGCTCTACAACAACGCGATCCTCAGGGAGAATCTTGATGTAGTTCTGGCGCATCTTTCCCGAGATGTGTGCCAAGACTTTGTGACCGTTTTCGAGCTCAACGCGGAACATTGCGTTCGGTAGAGCTTCGACTACTGTGCCTTCGATTTCGATGACACCGTCTTTGTTGGCCATAGCCTCACTTTTCACTAACTTTTGGCGTAACAAGCGCACGAAAACTGAACACAAATTTGTGTGGGATTACGTGCAGAAACACCGAATTTCAATCTTAGGCAGTTTGCCGAGGTTCCGCTAGTCTGTGCCGCCCAAAATTAGGCAGAAACCGGCACCGGAACGATGCCGAACGGGGCCAGCCCCGCCAAACCGCCATCCTCAGCGGTCAAAACCCAGATTCCGCCCTCGTGGACGGCCACAGTGTGCTCCCAGTGGGCCGCATCCGAGCCATCCTCAGACGAGACGGTCCAGCCATCGGCCAAAACCTTGACGGCGTCGTCTCCCCCGGTGATCATCGGCTCGATGGCCACAACCAGACCTGGGCCGACCTTTGGGCCCTTGCCGCGAACCGCGTAGTTGAACACCGCTGGCTCCTCGTGCATGTGGCGACCGATGCCGTGACCGATGTAATCCTCGAGAATGCCGTAGTCGCGACCCTGCTCTTCGGCCTTCTCGCCGACAAAAGCTTCGATCGCAGCGCCGACCTCGTTGAGGTGGTTCGCCTTGGCAAGTGCCGCGATGCCAACCCAGAGCGACTGCTCGGTCACATCGCTGAGCTGCTGACGTGCGGCAACAACATCTGCCGAATCGGATGACTCCCCTGGCACGACCATTGAAAATGCACTGTCGCCATTCCACCCATTGATCTCGGCGCCGCAGTCAATCGAAATCAAATCGCCGGCACGCAGCACGCGGTCTTCGCGAGGAATGCCATGCACTACCTCGTCGTTGATAGATGAGCAGATGGTGTGGAAGTAACCCTCGACGAGCTGAAAGTTTGAGTGAGCGCCGCGGGCGTTCATGGTGTCGTCTGCGATTTTGTCGAGCTCGAGAGTTGAGACACCCGGCTTGATCGCGGCACGAACTGCATCGAGCGCGGCGCGAGTGATGAGGCCGGCCTCGCGCATCAACAGCAACTGCTGATTGGTCTTAACGGTGTATTCGGCGCGTGACATGAATGCGATTAGATGCGGTCGAGGCCGCGAGCTTCGAGCGCCTGCATGATGCGCTCGGTTACTTCTTCGACAGCGCCAAGGCCGTCGACCATGATGACCAAACCGCGCTGTGCGTAAACCGAAGTAAGCGGTGCGGTCTGCTCTTCGTAAACCTCGAGGCGACGACGAATAACTTCTTCGGTGTCATCTGCGCGACCCTGCTCGATTGCACGGTTGAGCAAACGACGAACAACTTCGTCAACGTCTGCGGTGAGCTGCACGACTGCGTCGAGCTTGTTGCCCTGCTGAGCCAAAATGTCGTCGAGCTCTTCGACCTGCTCGCCGGTGCGCGGGTAGCCATCGAGCAAGAAGCCGGCAGCAGCATCCTGGTGTGAAAGTCGGTCGCGAACTAGCGCGTTGGTCAGGCTGTCAGGAACATACTCGCCGCGATCCATGAAGGCCTTGGCTTGCTTGCCGAGCTCGGTCTCGTTCTTTACGTTGTGACGAAAGATGTCGCCGGTCGAAATCGCAGGGATGCCAAAAGCCTGGGATAGGCGCTCCGCCTGGGTTCCCTTGCCGGCACCTGGCATGCCGATCAAGAGGAGGCGGGTCACTTGAGCAGGCCCTCGTAGTTGCGCTGCTGCATCTGAGCGTTGATCTGCTTGACGGTCTCAAGACCGACACCGACGATGATCAAGATGGTGGTTCCACCGAACGGGAAGTTCTGGTTTGCGCCTACCAAGGTGAAAGCCACCAACGGAATCAATGCAATCAGACCCAGGTAGATAGCGCCTGGGAAGGTGATGCGGCTAAGCACGTACTCGAGGAATTCGGTGGTCGGACGACCGGCACGAATACCTGGGATGAACCCACCGTAGTTCTTCATGTTGTCGCTGACCTCTTCAGGGTTGAAGGTGATCGCTACGTAGAAGTAGGTGAATCCGACGATGAGCAAGAAGTACATCGCCATGTAAAGCGGGTGGTCGCCACGGGTCAGGTAGGTCGAAACCCAGGTAACCCATCCTGGAACGTTGCCGTTCTTATCTGCCGAGCTGAACTGTGCGATCAGCGATGGCAGGTAAAGCAAGCTCGAGGCGAAGATAACCGGAACAACACCGGCCATGTTGACCTTGATCGGAATGTAAGTGCTCTGACCGCCGTATTCACGACGACCAACCATGCGCTTTGCATACTGCACCGGGATGCGTCGCTGCGACTGCTCAACCAGGATGACCAGGCCGACGATGAGCACACCGATGCCGATTACGACAAGCAGGGTCTCAGGCGACTTGGTGGTTGCAATCGCGATAAGCGCTGCAGGGAACTTTGCTGCAACCGAGGTGAAGATCAAAAGCGACATACCGTTACCGACGCCGCGCTCGGTAAGAAGCTCACCCATCCACATGATGAGGCCGGTGCCTGCAGTCATGGTGATAACCATGAGCACGATGGCCAATGGTGACGAGTCGGTGAGGATCGAAAGCGAGCACGAAGAACCAAACAGCGCGCCCTGGCGAGCAACAGCGATCAAAGTGGTCGACTGAAGCAAGCCAAGTGCGATGGTGAGGTAACGGGTGTACTGGGTGAGCTTCGCCTGGCCACCCTGACCTTCTTTATAGAGGGTCTCGAAGTGCGGAATAACGACGCGAAGCAGCTGCACAATGATCGATGCGGTGATGTAAGGCATGATGCCCAACGCAAAGACCGAAAGCTGCAGCAGTGCTCCACCGCTGAACAGGTTGATGAACTCGTAGAGTCCCGAAGTTGTCTGCGTCTGGTTCAAACAGCTCTGCACGTTGCCATAGTTCACGTATGGCGAAGGGATGAATGATCCCAAGCGGAACAACGCGACGATGAGCAATGTGAAGCCAAGCTTCTTGCGCAGATCCGGGGTGCGGAACGCGCGAACTACAGCTTTAAACAACTTCAGGCCTCCTGAGGCTTAGCTAGCTGGCTATTCGGTAACCGAACCGCCGGCAGCGACAATCTTCTCGGCTGCTGAGCGCGAGACCTTGTCGACACTGACGTTCAGTTTAACCGCGATGTCGCCGTTGCCGAGAACCTTGACTGGCTCGCCCTTGCGAACGAGGCCCTTGGCTACAAGGTCGGCCTTGGTTACTGAGCCACCGTTAGGGAATGCCTCGGCCAACGCCGAAACGTTGACTACCTGGTACTCGACACGGAATGGGTTCTTGAAACCACGGAGCTTAGGGGTACGCATTACAAGACGAACGCCACCACCCTCGAAGCCAGGGCGAACCTGGTAACGAGCGCTGGTTCCCTTGGTGCCTCGACCGGCAGTCTTACCCTTCGATGCTTCACCACGGCCCACACGGGTGCGCTCTTTCTTCGATCCCTCTGCAGGGCGAAGGTGGTGCAGCTTGATGACGGTTGACTTCTCCTTTGGAGCAGCAGCCTTCTTAGCAGCAGGTGCTGCCTTCTTGGCGGCTGGCTTCTCAGCGTCGGTCGACTCGGCCTTAGCGGCTGGCTTCTTTGCAGCGGTAGCTGGAGCGGCCTTGGCCGCTGCTGGCTTTGCTGCTGCAGGCTTCTTAGCTGCCGCAGGCTTTGCGGCTGGCTTCTTTTCTTCTGCCATTAGTTGATCTCCTCAACCTTTACGAGGTGGGCAACCGCACGAATCATGCCGCGCAGCGAGCTCGAGTCTTCCTTGACGACGATGTCGCCAATTCGCTTGAGTCCGAGCGAACGCATGCTTTCGCGCTGGTTTGGCTTGCCACCAATTTCAGACTTGATCTGGGTTACCTTGAGACGAGCGGCCATTAGGCACCAACCTTTGCTTGCTGTGCTTTCAGCAGACCGGCAGGAACTACCGCGTCAACTGGGAGGCCACGACGAGCGGCAACAGCAGCTGGCTCTTCGAGCAGCTTCAGTGCCTCAACGGTGGCGTGAACGATGTTGATGGTGTTCGACGAACCGAGCGACTTGCTGAGAACGTCGTGGATGCCTGCACACTCGAGCACGGCGCGAACTGGACCACCGGCGATAACACCGGTACCAGCAGCTGCCGGACGAAGAAGCACGACACCAGCGGCCTTCTCACCCTGAGTTGGGTGAGGGATGGTGCTGCCAACGCGTGGAACGCGGAAGAAGTTCTTCTTTGCATCCTCGACGCCCTTGGCGATCGCGGCTGGAACTTCCTTCGACTTTCCGTAGCCAACACCAACGAGACCGTTGCCGTCACCGACGACTACGAGAGCGGTGAACGAGAAACGACGTCCACCCTTGACCACCTTCGAAACACGGTTGATGGTTACAACGCGCTCGATGAATGGGCTCTTCTCTTTTTCCTCGCGGTTGTCGCGGTCACGACGTGGTGCGCGGTCGCGTGAACCGCGGCGTGCCTCACGCTCGTTAGCGTCAACTGCTGGTGCGCCCTTGTCTGCCTCTACTGCAGCCACTTCTGGCTCCTGGATTTCTGACATTAGATTGACAAACCTTCCTCGCGAGCAGCGTCTGCAATTGCAGCAACGCGACCTGCGTACTTGTTTCCGCCACGGTCGAAGACTGCTTCGCTAACGCCTGCAGCCTTGGCACGCTGAGCGATCAGCTTGCCAACCTGTGCCGACTTAGCGGTCTTGTCGCCTTCGAACTTGCGAACATCTGCTTCCATGGTCGAAGCCGATGCCAGGGTGATGCCCTTGGTGTCGTCTACGAGCTGGACGAATACGTGACGTGACGAACGGTTTACGACCAAACGAGGACGAACCGGGGTGCCAGCGATCTTCTTGCGAAGACGCAGGTGGCGACGGCTGCGAGCCGCTGCCTTGCTCTTACCGCGTACGCGTGAAATGAGACCCATGATTACTTACCTGACTTTCCGGCCTTGCGACGAACGTTCTCGCCTGCGTAGCGAACACCCTTGCCCTTGTAAGGCTCTGGCTTGCGCAGCTTGCGAAGGTTCGCGGCAACTTCTCCAACAGCCTGCTTGTCGATTCCCGACACGACGACCTTGGTGTTGCCTTCGACAGTGAAGGTGATGCCCGAAGGCGCCTTCACCAAGATTGGGTGCGAGTAACCGAGAGCGAACTCAATGTCGCTGCCCTTTGCGGTCACACGGTAACCGGTACCGACGATCTCGAGTGCCTTGCTGTAACCAGCAGTAACACCAGTGATCTGGTTTGCAATCAAAGTACGGGTCAAGCCGTGCAGCGAACGCGAAACGCGCTCGTCGTCTGGGCGGCTAACGACCAGAGTGTTGTCTTCGAGTGCAACAGTGATTGGGCTCTTAACCTCAAGGCTCAGCTGACCCTTAGGGCCCTTTACCGAGACGTTTGAGCCATCGATCTTTACTTCAACTCCGGTTGGAACCGGAATTGGCAACTTACCAATACGTGACATGTGTGATTACCAAACGTAGGCGATGACTTCTCCGCCTACTCCCTTCTTGGCTGCCTGACGGTCAGTAAGAAGACCGCTTGAGGTTGACAAGATAGCGATGCCAAGACCGCCGAGTACGCGAGGAAGCTCGGTCGACTTCGCGTAAACGCGGAGACCTGGCTTCGAAACACGCTTGATGCCCGCGATCGAACGCTCGCGGTTAGGACCGAACTTGAGCTCGACCGTGAGGGTCTTGCCTACAGTTGCGTCTTCTACCTTCACGCTTGCCACATAACCCTCAGTCTTGAGGATCTCTGCGATGTTCGCCTTGAGCTTGCTGTATGGCAGGCTCACAGACTCGTGGTACGCAGAGTTGGCATTGCGCAGCCGGGTCAGAAAGTCTGCTACCGGATCTGTCATTGTCATTTGTTGCTACTTTCCTCGGAGGTATCCAGGAGGCTTACGGGCCACTGGACCTTGCCGATTTATTGGTTGGTCTTTGGTTACTTCTCGTCAGACTTGAATGGGAAGCCGAGTGCTAGCAAAAGCGCGCGACCCTCATCGTCGTTCTTGGCGGTGGTTACCAAGGTGATGTCCATACCGCGTGGGCGGTCAACAGCATCCTGGTTGATTTCGTGGAAAACGGTCTGCTCGGTGAGGCCGAAGGTGTAGTTGCCCTTGCCGTCGAACTGCTTGCCGTTGAGACCGCGGAAGTCACGGATACGTGGCAGCGCGAGAGTCAACAGACGGTCGAGGAATTCCCACATGCGGTCGCCACGAAGAGTGACGTGCGCACCGATTGCCTGGCCTTCGCGCAGCTTGAACTGTGCGATCGACTTGCGAGCCAAGTTAACCTGTGGCTTCTGACCGGTGATTGCGGTGAGGTCCTTGATGGCGCCGTCGATGAGCTTGCCATCCTTGGCAGCGTCACCAACACCCATGTTCACAACGATCTTGGTGAGGCCCGGAATCTGGTGAGGGTTCGAGAAACCGAACTCCTTAGCCAGCTGAGCCGAGATCTCTGAACGGTACTGAGCCTTCAGACGTGGCAATGCCTTTACTGGGGTAGCCATTAGATCTCCTTTCCTGACTTCTTAGCGATGCGAACACGAACGGTCTTCTTGACGCCGTTCTTGGTCACGGTCTCAACCTTTGCGCCAATACGAGTTGGCTTCTTGGTCGATGGGTCTACAACCTGAACGTTCGAGATGTGGATCGGGGCCTCAGCCTGCTCGATGCCACCCTGCTTCACGCCGCGGTCGTTCTGAGTCACACGGGTGTGACGAGTCTTCAGGTTGATGCCCTGAACGATTACCTTGTTGTCGGCGCCGAGGACAGCCAGAACCTGGCCCTGCTTGCCCTTGCTTGCGCCGGCGATTACCTGAACCAGGTCGCCCTTCTTGATGTTCGCCATGACTAGATAACCTCCGGTGCCAACGAGATGATCTTCATGAACTTCTTGTCACGAAGCTCACGACCGACAGGACCGAAAATACGGGTGCCCTGTGGCTCGCCATCCTTCTTGATGATTACGGCTGCGTTCTCGTCGAACTTGATGTACGAGCCATCTGGGCGACGAGTTTCCTTGACGGTGCGAACGATGACAGCCTTGACGACGTCACCCTTCTTTACGCTGCCACCAGGGATTGCATCCTTGACCGAAGCAACGATTACGTCGCCAAGGCCTGCGTAGCGGCGCTTTGAACCGCCGAGGATGCGAATAGCCAGAAGTTCTTTGGCGCCGGTGTTATCGGCAACCTTCATTCTTGACTCTTGCTGAAGCATTTACTTCTACTTTCCTTTTTATGGGCAGCCCATTACCGACGGGATGCCTCGGGATTTACTTGGCCTTTTCGATGATCTCGACTAGGCGCCAGTTCTTGGTTGCCGACAATGGACGGGTCTCTGCAATAAGCACGAGGTCGCCAATGCCAGCCGAGTTCTGCTCGTCGTGAGCCTTGACCTTGGTGCTGCGGCTAAGAACCTTGCCGTAAAGCGGGTGCTTTACGCGGTCTTCAACTGCAACCACGATGGTCTTGTTCATCTTGTCGCTGACTACATAGCCACGACGAGTCTTGCGGTAACCGCGAGCCTCTTCGGTGGTTGCAGCAGCTGCCTTCTTCTCAGCGGCCATGATTAGTTCTCCTCGGTGGTAGCGGCGGTCTCAGCTTCGGCCTTCTTGGCCTTTGCTGGCTTGGCAGCAGCTGCGGCTGGAACCGCACGGATGCCGAGCTCGCGCTCACGGATGACGGTGTAGATACGGGCGATGTCACGCTTTACAGCGCGCAGGCGTCCGTGGCTCTCCAACTGGCCGGTGGCCGACTGGAAGCGGAGGTTGAAAAGCTCCTCCTTGGCCTTCTTCAACTCTTCTACCAACAGAGCATCTTCGATCTTGTCGAGCTCAACTGGAGTGAGGTTCTTTGAACCGATCGCCATTATGCGTCACCTTCTTCGCGCTTGATGATGCGAGCCTTGAGTGGGAGCTTGTGGATCGCGCGGGTCATTGCCTCGCGAGCCAACTCTTCGCTTACGCCAGCGACCTCGAACATTACGCGGCCTGGCTTGACGTTAGCGACCCACCATTCAGGCGAACCCTTACCCGAACCCATGCGGGTTTCGGCAGGCTTCTTGGTAAGTGGACGGTCTGGATAAATGTTGATCCATACCTTTCCACCACGCTTGATGTGACGGGTCATTGCAATACGTGCAGCTTCGATCTGACGGTTGGTTACGTATGCAGGAGTCAAAGCCTGGATGCCGTACTCACCGAACGAGACAGTGGTGCCACCCTTGGCTGCGCCTGAGCGCGATGGGTGGTGCTGCTTGCGGTGCTTTACGCGACGTGGAATCAACATGGTTATGCCTCAACCTTCTCTGCTGGAGCCTCAGCTGCT
>CAITNA010000090.1 GCA_903893675.1 uncultured Micrococcales bacterium | reverse complement strand
GGAATCGAATAGGCGAAATAGCCGCAGACGGTCAGGCCCGTGCCCCAGGCCAATGCACCAACCAGGTTGGCCGACGAAAACTTCGAGTAGCTCATCTTCGAGATGCCGGCAATGACCGGAACGAACACGCGAGCCCACGGCATGAAACGGCCGACCACAACAGCCCACCAGCCCCAGGCCGCATAGAACTTGTCAGACTTCGCAACCGCCGACTGCAGCCACTTGCCGCGACGACGGTCTAGGTATGGGCGACCAACGCGCAAACCGATTGCATAACCAACCTGGTCGCCGAGCCAGGCGGCGACGCCAACACCGATTGCCATTGGCCAAATGTTGAGCACACCGCCAGAAGCCGAGGCCGCAACTAGACCAGCCGCGAAGACCAGCGAGTCACCGGTAATAAACGGAATGAACGCACCAACGAAGAGTCCGGTGCCTGCAAACACGAGCGCGAATACGGCCGCATAGAAACCCCAGGGGCCAATGACCGAATACCAGCCACTGATTTGATCAGAGATCGAGGCAGCGTGGATTGAAACCAAGGAGTGAATCCTCATGGTTTCAACCTGCAGAACGACTAAGGCTTACCGACGAGAACGATCTCGTCGAGAGCCAAGCGAGTGCGCTCAGCGGTTTCGCGCTCGTGCAGCGGAGTGCCTGCAATTGCCTCGACATCGCCGTGCTTGCCAACTGCAACCAAGACAATCGGGTGCAGGTTCTCTGGCAGACCAACGACCTGCGACATCGCGTCGCGGTCCATTCCGGCGACTACGTGCGAGTAGAGGCCAAGCGAGGTGGTCTGAATCAGCATGTTCTGAATTGCCAGACCGGCATCGAGCATCGCAATCTTGTATGGCTGACCATCGGCGGTGAGCTCAGGAATCGAAACGAGAATCAGAGCCGAGGCGCTTGGCAACCAAGCCTGGTTGAAGCCCGAGGTGGCGCCGACAACCGAGTCGAACAGGCCGTCGCCACGGCGAGCAACCGAGAAGCGCCAAGGCTGAACGTTGTTGGCCGAAGGTGCCCAGCGGCCGGCCTCAAGAATCGAGAGCAGGTCTTTGTCGCTTAGGGCATAGCTCGCGTCGAAAACGCGTGGGCTCCAGCGCTCTGCGATCAGGTCGTTCAGCGGGGCGGCGGTTACGGCGGTCTTCTTCAATTTCATCCTTGTTGTTTGCGTGATGCGATGTATGACCCAATAAGTACCAGCGGGAAGCCAATGATTATTCCCAGGGTGAGGGGTTCGTTCAAAAATACCACGCCGAGCAGAATGGCGATAGCGGTGTTCAGATAGGCCGTGAGGGTCGCGCGAACCGAACCAACTTCACGGATGAGCGCAAAGAAGATGAGAAACGCGAGTGACGAGCATACTGCGCCGAGAATTGCGAGGGCAGCCCAGCCCGACCACGTTGGCTGCGATGCGACCGGCCCGGTCATCACGCGAACGAAACCGCCGATGCCTGGCACCGCATAAATCACTGCGACGATCATCATCGACAGAGTCATGACGCCCGAGGCCGGCACATCGCGCAGCTTGCGATCGGCAAGCGCTGGAGCAATCGCATAACCCACTGCCGCGAGCAGCACGCCGATGGCCGCAGTCACGTCGAGGTGCCCGCTGAATGCGTCGATGCCAACGAGCAGCGCGACACCGACGAAGCCCAGACCGAAGCCGGCAAGGCTGCGCGGGTTAGTCAGTGAGCGATCGCCAAAGAAGAAGAAACCAAGGATGACCGCCCAGAGCGGAACGGTCGCG
Source organism: uncultured Micrococcales bacterium (assembly GCA_903893675.1). Classification (GTDB taxonomy): domain Bacteria; phylum Actinomycetota; class Actinomycetes; order Actinomycetales; family Microbacteriaceae; genus Rhodoluna. The sequence continues at coordinate 6,427 of CAITNA010000090.1, read as the reverse complement.
ACCAGCAGCCCCGACAGGCTCGATGACAGAGTCTTTTCGCCAAAGGTAATGAGAAACCAAGGGCCGACCAGTTCGAGCAGGGCGAATGCCAACACCCAGCGCCACTGCTTGAGCGCAGGCAAAAAGGCCTTTTGGTGAATGGCGAAGGGAAGCAGCAAGGTCCCGCCAATGACCACGCGGGCAAGCACGACCGAGGCCACGTCAAACTGACTGACGGCGATGCGAATAAGAAGGTATGGGATTCCCCAGGCGAGCCCTGAGGCTAAGAGAAGAAGGAGTCCTTTGCGCGACACCTGCCAAGCCTAGGCGAGCCATGGCCGAAATCGGCACCCGTGCAACCGCTAGCCTGTTGAGGTGCAGAGCAAATTCGCGATTCGTTACGGCTCATTGAGCTCGTGGAACTTCTGGACCATTTTCTGGGTGCTTGGCATCAGGTTCATCCTGGCAATGACCATCGACCCAACCCGAACCGACAACTTCAGCCCGCTGTGGTTTGTGGCCTGGCTGCTCTCGACCCTGGCCATGGGTGCCTTCGTTTGGCTGGTCATGATTCTCGGCCTGCAAAAGCGCCTCGAGCGCAAGCCCTCGCCCACCGCAAACATCATCACGGTGTCGGCCGCGGGCATCCTAGGTAACCTGCTGATTGCGGCAATGGCACTGAGCTGGGGCATCGACCACGAAGAAATCTGGACTGTGCGCATCATCGGCGCGATCCTGATTCACCTCGGCATCTTCCTCGGCGTCAACGGCCTGCGCGCAACCGTGATTGAACGGCGCGAGCGCATTCGCAAGCTGCTCGAGACCGAAGACCAACTGCAGGGCTACCGCGAATCGGCGAAGCAGATCGTCGCCGACGAGTTCGACCGATTGAAGCAACAATCCATGGATGTGTTGATTCCGCACATTGACAACATTGAGCAATTGATTGCGACCCGTTTTGATAATGACGCGCGCGAGAACCTGCTCAACGAACTATCGGTGATCATCAGCGATGAAGTTCGCCCCCTCAGCCGCACCATCGCAAACGAAGGCAATGCTCTTTCGGAATTCAAGTCGCCAACCGAGGCGCAACCAAGCCGTCGCATCAACTGGAACTCAACCTTCGTGCTGCGAAATGGCATTAGACCAATCGCTCTTGGTGGCTTGATGATTCCAACTTTCGGAGCCATGGAGTTCATGATGGTCAGCCATGGTTCTGCCTTGCGCGGTTACCTCGGCGGCCTTGGCGTAATGGTTGTCTTAGCGCTGATCAAGGTTTTGCTGCCACGAAAGAAGGAAATCAAGACAATTGCCGGCACATTCGTGCTGGTTGCAATTGCTGCTGTGTCGGTCATCCCAGCTTGGTATTTCATGTGGTTCGAATATCGTTTCGACCCGATTTGGTTTCTGACGGCGGCTGCCGAGGTCGTGTGCGTTGTGCTCGCCTTGTTCATGATTGGCTACATTCGCGCGAGCGATAACGCGGCCGAGCGCTACGAGGCATCGCTCGAGGTTGCAAACCAGGCCCTAGCTAAAGAGGTCGCGCTGTTCGAACAGAAGCTTGCTCTGAACCGGCGCAACTGGAGCCGCATCATCCACGGCGATGTTCAAGCAGCTCTGAGCGCCGCCGTAACTCGCCTTAAGCGTTCGGACGCACCTGAATCTTTCGAGTACGAACTTGTGAAGCAAGACCTGGCCAGAGCCAAAGCGGCCCTGCAGCTGCAGGCCACCGAGCAACCAACCTTTGACGCACTAATGGCAAGCCTGACTGGGGCGTGGGGCAGCGTTTGTGCCATCACGGTCTCGGCAAGCGCCAGGGCCAAACGCGCGCTAGATGCCAGCCCAGACGCTCGAAGCTGCGTGAACGAGATCTGCAAGGAAGCAATCAGCAACGCTGTCCGTCACGGTGACGCCAAGCACGCGACGATCTCGCTCGACCGCGACCAGGATGACCTGCTCACCCTAAGCGTCACTAACGACGGCGCTGCAAAACCGGCTGATTCTCAACCTGGGATGGGTTTACAACTGATCGAGGAATTGACTCTCAGCTGGTCGCTCACCACGGCTAGCGGCCAGACCCGCTTGGATGCGGTCATCCCGCTGCAGACACACTAGCCTCGCGAATCGATTCCCTCGTCAAACTACGATTGGTAGAAATTGAGGGACAGATGAAGAACGTAAACCTGCAAAAATACCTAACCGTTGGGCTGCTTGCGCTTTCGGCGGTTCTCCTCCTGATTGGCACCTTTTACTATGCGGCTGTGGCTCCGAGCATTGTGCCAACCAACCACATCGACGGAACTTTCCAGACCGCGAGCGCGATGTTCCGCCTCAACGATGGTCAGATTCCTGGAGCTAACTTCTTCCCGTACCTAGGTGTTGGCCCACTCCTCTTTATCTTTCCGCTTTTCAAGCTCTTCGGCGCAACAGTCGTAGCAAGCGCCACTGCCGCTCGTTACGTGATTTTGCTGACCGCGATGATTTCCTCGGCAACGATGATCAGCTCAATCTGGAAGGTTCGCCCAGGCAAGTCGCTGCTAATTGGCGGCCTTGGGTTCATGACCATCATCATGACCGCGGCGCTTACCCGCTTTCCGGTTGCAGACTGGTTCTACTTTGCGGTTGAGCCAGGAGCTTCGCTTCGCCCATTGCGTGCGGCACTTCCATACTTTGTCTTGCTGGTTTACTTCGCCATTCGCGCGGCCCGATGGGCAGACAAGAAGTGGTGGTTCCGCCCTGTAGCGCTAGGAATCGTTATTGGTTGGTCAGCGTTGTGGTCTAACGACTTCGCCTACATCACTGCGGTTGCCCTGCTTGGCCTGATCATCGTCGATAACCTCAAGTCGGAGCGTCGCTGGCTCTCGCTAGGCACACTGGTAGGCACTGCGGCTGCAACCTTCGCTCTAATCGGCAACGTGGTTACCGGCTTCAACCTGATCGACCTGATGAAGTACAACTTCGTCGATGTCTCAGGTGACCAGTGGTGGTACTTCGGCCCATGGAGCGACCAAGCCCGCATATGGTCAATCGCGGACCTGCCAAAGATTCTCGCGCAAGACAACCTGCTGCCACTGCTATTCGTCATCGGTCTTCTTATCTATTGGCTGGTGCGCAAGTCAGAGCAGGCTATGTACCTTGGCTGGCTCGGCCTGGTGCTATTCGGGGGCGGTCTTGTAGCTGCCGTAGGCGGCCACCTGGACCTCTTCTACTTCGGCGCCTTCCACTATTGGGCTTACGTCGCCATGATTTTGTTAGCTGCCCGTGTTGCGATTTTCCTGCTAAGCCGCCGCACCATGAGAGTAAAGGGTGAAAAGCCCAAGGGTAAGCAGGCCGTTGCCATAAAGGTTCTGGCTTGGCCGATTGGTGCCGTGATTGCTGCAAGCTATGTTTTGGCAACGGCAGCCGACAACTATGCTCGCATCCACGACATTGAGGTTTCAGATCCGAGCGTTAGCTATTCGAGTCAGCTCGGCGGCTACGTTCAATTTGACTGGAAGAGCTACCTTGACTTTGCAAACGCGAACGCTGATAAAAAAATTGTTGAAGAGTACTGGGGCGTGTGGAGCGCGGCACTTAATAAGCAAGCACCATTCCGGGTTGACTCGGTTATTCACTCGCTAGGTGCAGAGAGGCAAGTAAGCGACTCGAACTTTGGCAACCCCGATCTGATTGTGACTTCCTCGGAGGATGCACTATGGCAGGGGTGGAGCTTTAGCTATAACTACTGGTTCTACAAACACTTAATGCATGGCTGGCGCGTTGTGTATCAAAGCCCACTAACTTTGGTCTGGGCTAAGGACACCGGACCTTCATCGATAGAATCCTCACAAGTTGCATGCCGTGTGAATGCCGACAAGTCAATCACCTATGAAAGTACTGCGCCTGGACTGTACCAACTCACCGTCGACTACAGAGTTGATAACCCCGGTCGATCCCTCGTGATGCTGAAAAACAACATCCCGAAAACCGGCGACGATGGCCTTTATGTTTCGATGAATCTAAAAGCAAACCAAATGACTCTGCCAGCGTATTCGCCGATGGGTTCGAGTACGACTCTGCCGATTAAGGTAATGGGGGCTGGCGTCGGAAATCTCGTGGTGCGCGGTTGCAAGGCTGAAGTGCTTCCACAATATGTGACCGAAGTATTCACCTCGCAAACCCCCATTGACAATGCAACCTTCTATTCGGCTCCAGATGCCACGTTTGGCGGAAATGGCGTTTCACTGAATTCAGCCAAAATGCTCATGCCCGCCTCAGCCGGAAATTGGTTCAAGTTCACCGATGGAGGCACGGTGCACTTGCCAGATGGCACCTCGAGAACCATAAAAAGTCATGCCGTTGTTGGTGGCAAACTATACGTGTACCTGGATGGTCAACCATTTAGCCTTCCAGCCGGGGTCTATCCGCCATCACTAACGGTCACTAGGTAGGTCAAATGCTGCTCAATCAAGCGTTTCTCTCGGTCGTCACCGAGGTCCACGCTGACCGAATTGAAGACCAGATCGCGAAGTTGACTGAACTACAGAGCCTTTTAGCCCAGGATGCACGTGACTTCGAGCTAGTCGTTGTTGCAAACGGTCTCACAGGTGAAGACTTTGAAACTCTTCGAAACGTTGTTAGCCAAAAGCTGACGAACACACTCGTGCTTCGTCTAACAGGTGAGGTTGCCGCTGACGTCGCCACTTATGCAGGTCTGCGCAACTGCATTGGTGATTTCATCGCAACGTTCGAGCTCGAGCTCACGCCTACCTCTGTGCTTGCCGAGTTACTTTCATCAAAGGCGCAGGTGAGCGGCGTAATTACAGCGACAAATACATCGCGTTCCGTTGCATCCGACTGGTATCACTTTCAGTTCGCCGTGTTCAGTTCGATCTATAACCGCATTCACAAGCATGGCCTTGATCGCCCTGGCACGTCACTTAGAGTTTTCTCGCGCGCAGTCATCAATCAGGTCATGCAGGAGCCAGACCCAGTAGCAGCAATTCGACACATCCCGCAGCTGTTCGGGTTCGATCGCACTGATGTTTCCTTCACGACTAAAGTGCCCGGCATATTGCGCAAACGTGCAGGCGGACGAGCAACGAAGGGTTGGTCATTCCTGGTTTCAACTTCAGGAATGCCACTTCGCCTAGTCACCAGCATCTCAGTTCTAGGTGCCTTGCTAAATGTGATTTACGCGTTCTATGTTTTAGGCGTGGCTCTGACGGACCGAAATGTGCAGCCAGGTTGGGTATCGACTTCACTACAGCTCAGCGGCATGTTCTTCTTGGTGTGCTGCTGCCTAGGCGTAATCGGCGAATACTTGCTAAACCTCACCAAGCAAACCATCAAAGCACCGCGCTTCCACTTGGCCGAAGAACTCGCTTCGCCAAAGGTAGCTTCCTACCAGCAAATCAACGTAAAGCTGACTGACAACTAGCCATGAGCCCACGCATCGCCGTGATTGGTGCCGGCTTCTATGGCCTGATGATCGCCCTAGAGGCCAAGCGCCTACTGCCCTCTGCCCAAGTGCAGGTGTTTGAGGCCGCAGAGCAGGCCTTAACCCGCGCATCGCGAGTAAATCAGGCCCGCGTTCACGCCGGCTACCACTACCCGCGAAGCCTACAGACTGCCTTTCGCAGCCAACAGAACTACGAGGGTTTCGTGGATCTATTCAAAAATGCGGTACACACAGACTTTCGTCACATATATGGCATAGCGGCCGAAGGCTCGAAAACCAACCTCGCGCAGTTTCAGAGATTTTGTGCAGAAATTGGCGCAAAAGCCGAACCTATCCACTTCGATGAATCACCGATTGTTGCAACTGAACTGATCGAGGGTCTCGTTGACGCGGACGAGGCAGCCTTCGACTATTCAAAGATTCGCGATGCGCTTCTTGTCCGATGCAAGGCGACCGGGGTCAACATTGCCTTCGGTGCAAAGGTCACTTCCATCTCAAAGCCGCAGCAAGGCATTGAAGTTGTCGTCAACGATGGCAAGCCCGAGAGTTTCGACTTTGTCTTCAACACGACCTACGCGTCGGTCGGGCAGTTTGGGGCCGCGTGGCTTCCGAGCACCATGAGCGTGAAGCTGGAACTCACAGAGATGTGCCTAGTGCGCGTGCCAGATGAATTCACAGGAATCGGCATCACCGTCATGGACGGACCATTCTTCTCGCTCATGCCATACCCGAGCACAGATTTGCACAGTCTCTCGCACGTTCGATTCACACCAATCGAATCGACCAAAGACCTCACCGTCGGAGTGCGTTCGCCAAAGGAACTCCACTCCTCGATGTTTAGTCGAATGAGATTGGATGCCGCACGGTACTTTCCAGCGCTCGAGGCTTTGGAATACGTGAGCTCGATAGTTGACATCAAAGCGGTATTGACCGGAAACGAGATTGATGATGGAAGACCTATCCTCTATTTCGAAAACCCTGAAATGGCGGGCTGCTACAGCGTGCTAG
>CAITNA010000089.1 GCA_903893675.1 uncultured Micrococcales bacterium | reverse complement strand
CGATTGGCTTTATAAATCGCCTAACCGTCGGCGCACTTGCCGAGGGCTACTGGCAGTTGGGCAAGCGCGGGCTTGGCGAATCGGTCACGCACTACCAACCGTTTTTCTACCCACTCGATGCCATCAAGCACTGGAACCGGGCATACGGACCTCGCGGGTTCTATCAGCATCAGGCGCTCATCCCGGCGGCGGTTGCCAAGGATGGGCTCGAAGCCCTTGTCGACGCGGTGCGCCATTCGGGCGAACGCTCGGCGGTTTCGGTTTTGAAGACCACTGGCAAGCGCAAGCGCCCTGGCCTGCTCACCTATCCGCTCGAAGGCGTAACCCTCGCGCTCGACTTCGCTAACCGCGGCGACACCACCCGCAAACTGCTGAAGCGCTTGGATGAAATCACCATCGAATTCGGTGGCCGAGTAAATCCATCCAAGGATGCGACCATGTCGCCAGAAACTTTCGCCGCCACCTTCGGCGACGACGTAATCAAGAAGTTCAACAAGCAACGCGACCCGGGCCTGAGCTCGGCGCAATCGAAGCGACTGTTAGGAAAATAATGAAGCGCATCGTCATCACGGCAGCAACCTCGGGAATCGCAGAAGCCGCCGCTCAGATTTGGGCGGCCCGCGAGGCATCAGAGTTTTATCTAATCGCCCGCGACAAGAAGAAGCTGGCTCGAATGGCCGAGAACCTGCAGCTGCGCAACCCAGGCACTGTGACTCACCAAATCATCATCGACTTTCTCGACCAGAAGAAGATCGTGAAGACCATCGATTCAATCGTCAAGGATGGCCCGATTGACCTAGCCCTCATCGCGCAGGGCGTGCTGACCGTGCAGACCGAAGCCGAGGCGAGCCTCGAGGTATTGGCAGACTCGATCGCGATCAACGCGACCTCTCCGGCGATGTTTGCCGAGCGCATCCTTGCTGTTCTTGAAAAGCAGAAGTTCGGCCGACTGGCAATCATCGGCTCGGTCGCCGCCAATCGCGGTCGTCGCGAGCTCTACACCTATGGCGCATCCAAGGCGTTTCTTGAGACCTTCGTCGAGGGCGCGGCTGCTCGCCTGACCGGCACCAAGGCCAGCCTGACCATCTGGAAGCCAGGCCCAACCGATACCCCGATGATGACCAGCTCGCAGGGCCCGAAGCCGCTGATTGCCTCGCCTGAGCGCGTTGCTGCAATTGGCATCAAGGCGATGGAGCGCGGCAAGCGCAAGGTTTATCTGCCTGGCCGCTGGGGCGTTGTGATGTTTATCGCCGGTCTGATTCCGAACCGAATCTACGACCGACTTTCGATCTAGCTGCTGGCCCGTCGAGCTGACCGGTAATTAGTTAGCCGGAGACTTCATGAACACCGCGATGAAGTCGCGTGTGCTTGGGTTCCAGAAGCGAGTCACCTCGCGAGGTATCGTCGGGTCAATCTTCTGGCCGCCTACGTATGGGCCGTAGAAAAATCCGTTCGCATAACCCGAATTCATGTCGAGAATCATCGAGCGCTGGGCGCCGGCGCGAACCATCATGTCTGCAAGTGACTTTGCACTCAGCCAGTTGCCAACACAGTAGACGACCGTGCCGTCAGCGAGCACGCCAATTGCTGAACGCCATACCAAGTTTTTGCCGCTGCCAACCCCGTGCCAAACCCAGCCCCACTTGTTCTGTGTTTCACTGAGCACCTGACTCGCGCCGCCATCGACGTTGAGCGAAAGGTTCTGACGGGCGGCTTGGATGGTGCCCTTGATCAGATCGCGACCCCACTGAATCACGTCGATGCTTCCATCGGTGTAGGTCACCAGGGTTGCGCGACCGTTGACCATTTTGCGAATCACTT
>CAITNA010000088.1 GCA_903893675.1 uncultured Micrococcales bacterium | reverse complement strand
TGGCTGCCTGCAATGTGGTTCGTCGGCGCGCTATGCGGCTGCCTCTGGATCTGGGGCATGATTGCCGGCACCACCATCGACCGCGCGAAAGCCGCTTTCGACAAGGCCCAGATGGGGCAGACTGAAACCGTAGAGGTATTCGAAGTAAAGGAAGTCAAATGACCGAGCAGACCCTCGTTCTGATCAAGCCAGACGGCGTAAAGCGCAATCTCATCGGCGAGATCATTTCTCGAATCGAAACCAAGGGCTACACAATCGTTGACGTGCGCAAGTTCACTCCTTCGCGCGAGCTTCTGGTAAAGCACTACGCCGAGCACGAGGGCAAGCCATTCTTCGAGCCGCTAGTTGAGTTCATGATGAGCGGCGACGTCGTTGCACTCTGCGTCGAGGGCAATCGTGTCATCGAAGGTTTCCGTGCAATGGCCGGTGCAACCGACCCAACAGTTGCGGCGGCAGGCACCATCCGTGGCGATCTAGGTCGCGACTGGGGTTTGAAGGTTCAGCAGAACCTAGTGCACGGAAGTGACTCGCCAGAGAGTGCTTCGCGCGAACTCGCGCTTTGGTTCTAGTTTCGGGTCGCAAGCAACCTAAACGCGGTTTAGACCAAACCGAAGAAGCGCATCCACAAGCTCCAGAAGTGGATCGCAATTTCAAGCACGATGATTAGCGCGGTAACCAGCGCGAAAACCCACGCGTAGTCGTATGCGCTCACGAAGAACCCGACCGTGCGAATTGGCACAGGCAAGTAGCCCTCGCGGCCTCCGTGGAAGAAGAGTTGCCAGAACAGCGGAATCACGGCGGCCCAGGCCACCATGCAGTAAGGGCAGAGGGCGTTGATCTCGAAGATCGCCTCGTATGAGAGCCAAAGCACGAATGCAAAGGCTAGAACGTGACCGAAGAAGAAGCCCTGCCAGAGCCACTTCTTGAAGTGCGCACCAGCCAGGATGGCGAACCCGACAACAATCGGAGCCACGAAAGCGCCGATGCCGATAAGTGGATTTGGAAAGCCGAACAGCTTGGCCTGGTGGCTGAGCATTACTGACTTGCAAGAAATGAAGCTGGCTACATCGCAGCTGAGCTTGGCGCTTGGGTCTGCGGCGACGTGGAAGCGCTCGAGGGTGAGCAGGAACGAAGCGACCCATCCGGTCAGGCCGGCAATGATCAAGAAGATTGCAAAGGGCTTGGATGCCTGGATTGGTGCGGATTTTGACTCGACTGCGCTGCTCATGGCTTCAGTCTAGGCGCGCGGCTACTGACTTTCGGGGTCTTCGCTGGCATACTTGGGGGTAGTTGCTCTGGCCACACCCAGAACGACGAAAGTTTCAGAGCAGGGCGACAGAGATTCGCGCAAGTCCCGATCCGGGCAGCGAACCAGCCAAGGGCTCAAAGGTTTTGCTGTTCAACCGAGCAGCGTTTAGGTTTTAGGGCTTTTAGCCCGGTGAGTGTGGCCCAGGCTAAAAGCAGCTTGGAGTGCACCTTAAATGGTGAATGAAAACGGGTCGGCAGAAAAGCCGAACAAAAAGAAGTCAACGGCGTCAGCAAAGCCTGCCGTCGACAAGACCGCAGAAAAGAAGCCGGTCGCAAAGCCGAGCAAGAAGCCTGCGGCCAAGAAGCCAGCGGCAGACGCCACCGACGCAACCGTCGACGCACCTGCAAAGTCAGACAAGAAGCCAGCGGCTAAAAAGCCAGCAGCGCAGAAGTCGGCTAAGGCACAGCCTGAAAAGTCATCCGAGAAGTCGGCTGCCAAGGGCAACAAGCAGGCAGCAGAAGCACCGGTAGTTACGCCAGTTTCGGCAACCTCGATGTTGTTCATGGCGCCTGATCTGCCAACTCCTGTCATCGACAAGAAGCGCGGTCGCCCGGTTGCCGATTCAAACGACAAGAAGCAGGATGGCGATGATTCGCACCTGCGTCGCCGCAAGCGCGCTCGTCCGGGTGAAGTTCCTGCAGATGAGCTGCCACCAAACACCGTCGTCAAGGTTCGCACTCCGCGCGAGCCGAAAGAACCGAGCAACGAGCCACAGAAGGTAAAGGGCTCGACTCGTCTTGAGGCGAAGCGTCAGCGTCGCCGCGAAGGACGCGACAATGGTCGTCGCCGCGGAACCATCACCGAGTCAGAGTTCTTGGCTCGTCGCGAGGCAGTCGATCGCGTCATGGTGGTTCGTTCGAAAGACGGAAAGATTCAGCTCGGAGTTCTCGAAGACAAGGTTCTTGTTGAGCACTACGTGGCAAAGGCATCCGAGGCATCGCTGATTGGCAATGTCTACTACGGCAAGGTGCAGAACGTTTTGCCTTCGATGGAGGCCGCATTCGTCGACATCGGTCGCGGTCGTAACGCCGTGCTGTACTCGGGCGAGGTTGACTGGGAGCTTGCAGAAACCGGCAACCAGCCGCGTCGCATCGAGCTAGCGCTCAAGACCGGCGACCGCGTTTTGGTGCAGGTCACCAAGGATCCAGTGGGGCAGAAGGGCGCACGCCTGACCTCGCAGATCTCGCTGCCTGGCCGCTACCTGGTCTATGTGCCAAACGGTCAGATGAACGGAATCTCGCGCAAGCTGCCTGACAGCGAGCGTGCTCGCCTCAAGAAGATTCTCAAAGAGGTCTTGCCTGAAGAAGCCGGTGTGATTGTTCGCACCGCAGCCGAAGGCGCAACCGAAGAGCAGCTAACCCTCGACGTCGAGCGCCTGCAGCAGCAGTGGGTCGACATCGAGAAGAAGGTCGCCAAGGGCAACGCTCCTCAGCTGTTGCACAGCGAGCCAGATTTGCTTGTCAAGATCGTGCGCGATGTGTTCAACGAAGACTTCCAGAAGATGGTTATTTCTGGCGAGGATGCACACCAGGTGATCAGCGAATACCTGCAGGTAGTCGCCCCTGACCTTCTCGAACGCGTAGAGGTTTACGCTGGCGAGCGCGATGTATTCGACGAATACCGAATCGGTGAGCAAATCTCGAAGGCACTCGACCGCAAGGTTTATCTGCCATCTGGTGGTTCGCTGGTCATCGACCGCACCGAGGCAATGACCGTTGTCGACGTGAACACCGGAAAGTTTGTTGGCTCAGGTGGAAACCTAGAAGAGACGGTTACTAAGAACAACCTCGAGGCCGCTGAAGAAATCGTTCGACAGCTTCGACTTCGCGACATCGGTGGAATCATCGTGATCGACTTCATCGACATGGTTCTCGAATCAAACCGCGATCTCGTTCAGCGTCGACTCATCGAATGCTTGAGCCGTGACCGCACCAAGCACCAGGTTGCAGAAGTAACCTCGCTCGGTTTGGTTCAGATGACTCGCAAGAAGCTCGGCATTGGCTTGCTCGAGGCGTTCAGCGAACCGTGTGAGGCTTGTGCTGGGCGAGGGGTGATTGTTCATCACGAACCGATCATGCGTGCCAAGCACGTCGTTCACGAGGAACCTCGCGAAGGCGGCAACAAGCAGGGCAAGAACAAGAAGAAGGAAAAGAAGGTCGAGGTCGCCAAGGTGACCCCGGAGCGCGCCGTTGAACTCGGCAGCGTAATCACCAAGATTGCGGCTTCGGCCGTGGCAGCCCACGAGGCCGCCGGTGAACCTAGCCCGATTGTTGTGCCAGCTGTTTCGGCAGCCGAAGACCAGCCGGCCGATGCCGGTGCCACCGCCCAAAACGGCGGAGAGAACATCCTTGAATCGGTTTTGGAGGCTCTGCCAGAGCCGAAAGCGCCGGGCCAGGGCAAAAGAAAGCCTCGAAGCCGACGTGGCTCGGGGGCAAATCAAGGAAATCGCGGCTAAAAAGGACGCAAAGGTTTGACCGAAAGGCTCAAACTCGGGTAAAGTTGAACCTCGTTGCCCGCTGTCCATTCGCAGGCACGATTTCCAAGTCTTAGAACAAAGGTAGATCTGTGGTTTACGCAGTAGTCCGTGCTGGCGGTCGCCAGGAGAAGGTGTCTGTCGGCACCATCGTTACTCTCGACCGCATCAAGGCAGAGAACGGCAAGATTGAGCTCCCAGCTCTTCTGTTGGTTGATGGCGACAAAGTCACCACCGACGCAGCAGTGCTGGCCAAGGTTAAGGTAACCGCCGAAGTACTCGGCGACCTCCGCGGCCCAAAGATCATCATTCAGCACTACAAGAACAAGACCGGTTACAAGCGCCGCATGGGTTTCCGTGCCGAGCTCACCCGCGTCAAGGTCACCGAGATTAAGTAAGGAACGACCAAATGGCATCCAAAAAAGGTGTTAGCTCCACCCGTAACGGTCGCGACTCGAACGCACAGCGTCTCGGCGTAAAGCGTTACGCAGGTCAAGAAGTAAACGCAGGCGAGATCATCGTTCGTCAGCGCGGAACTCACTTCCACCCAGGCAAGAACGTAGGCATCGGCAAGGACGACACTCTGTTCGCTCTTTCAGCTGGCGCTGTTGAGTTCGGCACCAAGGGTGGCCGCCGCGTCGTAAACATTGTTGTTGCCGCTGCGTAACTAAAACTCTTTCAGCGAGGCGAGCCCACAGGCTCGCCTTTGCTGTTTCTAAACACTTCAGGGATGGAGGAACCGTGGTTACTTTTGTAGACCAGGTCACTCTGCATCTGCGCGCCGGAAACGGTGGCGACGGTTGTGTTTCGATCAAGCGCGAAAAATTCAAACCACTTGCAGGCCCTGACGGTGCCGATGGCGGCAACGGTGGCTCAATCTCTCTGATTGCAGACCCAAGCGTCACGACTCTTCTCGACTATCACTTCCAGCCTCACCGCAGCGGTGGCGATGGTGGCCCAGGCGCCGGCGACTTCCGCAATGGCGCTAAGGGTGACGACGTGCTTCTTCCGGTTCCGGTTGGCACAGTCGTAAAGAACTCAAAGGGCGAGACCATCGCCGACCTCGATGAAGCCGGCATGGAGTTGCTGGTTGCCGAGGGTGGAATGGGAGGGCTCGGCAATGCCGCGCTGTCTTCATCCAAGCGAAAGGCGCCGGGCTTTGCACTGCTCGGCGTGCCTGGCTGGAAGGGTGACATCACCCTTGAGCTCAAGACAGTTGCAGATGTTGCGCTGGTTGGCTACCCATCAGCAGGCAAGTCGAGCCTGATCGCCGCGCTTTCGGCAGCACGACCAAAGATTGCCGACTATCCGTTCACCACTTTGCACCCGAACCTAGGCGTAGTTCAGGCAGGCGAATCGCGCTATGTGATCGCCGACGTGCCTGGGCTCATCGAAGGTGCAAGCGAGGGCAAGGGCCTCGGGCTCAAGTTCCTGCGTCACGTTGAGCGCTGCTCTGCGTTGTTGCACGTCATCGACTGCGCAACCATGGAGCCTGGTCGCGACCCACTGACCGACCTCGACAAAATCTTGGTTGAGCTTGCCGCATACGAGGTTCCAGAAGGTCAGACTCCGCTTACCGAACGCCCGCAGATGATTGCGCTCAACAAAGTCGATGTGCCTGATGCGCGCGAGCTCGCAGAGTTCGTGAAGGCCGAGCTC
>CAITNA010000087.1 GCA_903893675.1 uncultured Micrococcales bacterium | reverse complement strand
CGCCTGTGAATGTAGAAGGAAAGTAACCAATGACTGAACCAGTACTAAAGGTCAAGAACTACAACGTCGACTTCTGGGTCGACGGTGTTTGGTACCCGGCTGCCATCGACATGAACTACGAGGTCTACCCAGGCCGCACCCTCGCCATCGTTGGTGAGTCGGGCTCTGGAAAGTCATCGTCGTCGATGGGCCTGATGGGCCTTCTCGCTTCGAACGCACGCACCAGCGGAACTGTCGAGGTCAAGGGCACCGACATGCTCAAGGCCAGCCCGACCACGGTTCGCAAGTTCCGCGGCAAGGAAGTTGCCTACATCTTCCAGGAGCCAATGACCGCGCTGAACCCGGTTTACACAATCGGTTTCCAGATCGTTGAGACTCTGCGCACCCACTTCACCATGGGTCCGACCGCTGCACGCGAGCGCGCCGTTGAGTTGATCACCATGGTGGGCATCCCAGAGCCAGACAAGTCATTCGACAAGTACCCACACCAGCTCTCGGGTGGTCAGAAGCAGCGCGCGATGATCGCGGTTGCACTGGCCTGTGACCCAGCCCTGTTGATCGCCGACGAGCCAACCACTGCGCTCGACGTGACCATCCAGGCTGAAATTCTCGACCTGATGCGCGATCTGCGCACCAAGCTCAACTCGGGCATTCTGCTCATCACCCACGACATGGGTGTTGTTGCCGACATGGCCGACGAGATCCTGGTTATGAAGGATGGTCTGACCGTCGAGCACGACACCGCAGACAACATCTTCAACCGCCCGAAGCACCCATACACCCAGCAGCTCTTGGCTGCAGTGCCAAAGCTCGGTTCGGTCAAGGTTCGCGAACTGAAGCACGAAGGCAAGGGCAAGGCTGAGCCTGTTCTGCGCATTACCGATGTCGACATCGAGTATCCAAAGCGCGGCCGCATCCCGGCATTCAAGGCCGTTCAGGACTTCAGCCTCGAGATCTACCCAGGTGAAATCGTTGGCCTCGTAGGCGAGTCGGGTTCGGGCAAGACGACCATCGGTCGTGCATCGATCGGTCTGCTGCCAATCAAGAACGGAACCATTTCGGTTGCCGGCAACGACATCTCAAACGGAAACACCAAGGCGCTTTCGCAGATTCGTCGTCACACCGGAATTGTTTTCCAGGACCCAGCGTCTTCGTTGAACCCTCGCTTGCCAATCGGTGAGAGCATCGGCGAGCCGCTGTTCCTCGCGAAGTTGGCAAAGGGAGACGACCTTAACCGCAAGGTCGAGGAACTTCTCGACTCGGTTGAGTTGCCACGTTCATACCGCAACCGTTACCCGCACGAGCTCTCGGGTGGTCAGCGTCAGCGCGTAGGTATTGCACGTGCACTTGCGCTTACTCCAGACCTGCTAATCGCCGACGAGCCAACCTCGGCTCTCGACGTTTCGGTTCAGGCTCGCTTCCTCGAACTGCTGCAGCGTTTGCAGGACGACCTGAAGTTCGCATGTCTATTCATCACTCACGACCTCGGTGTTGTCGACATCTTGTCGCACCGCATCGCAGTTATGCAGCACGGTCGCTTGGTTGAGGTTGGTGCTCGCGACGAGATCCTGAAGCACCCGAAGGACCCATACACCCAGCGTCTGATTGCAGCCGTTCCGGTTCCAGACCCAGCAGAGCAGCGTCGCCGCCGCGAAGCACGTTTGGCTGCCAAGTAATTCACAGGCTGAGCGGGCGGGTCAAGGTAATCTTGATTCGCCCGCTTAGTTTTTAAGAGACGTTTTGAAAAGAATCTTCGCCACCCTCGCAGCCGTTGCCCTAATGGGCCTTGGCCTAACTGGCTGCACCGCCGGCTCAACCCTGGTTGCTGGCAGCGCCATCTCGATTGCAGAACTTTCGGCCCTGAACAATTTCAACTCGGATGTGCCGGCCAGCGCCGAATCAGAGCAGGCGAACCGCGACCTTGCCAACCTGATTCGCCCGAGCTTCTTCAGCCTCGATGCCACCGGCAAAGAGGTCGCCAACAAAGACTTTGGCTCGGTCAAGGTGGTTTCACAGTCGCCGTTTACCGTGGCATACAAGCTCACCGGCAAGGCCAAGTGGAGCGATGGCGTTCAGGTGACGGCAGATGACCTGCTGGTGTCCTGGCTGGCCGCACGCGACCCGCTCAAGGCCGGGTTTGCCTCGGTGGCGGCCAATACCGGTTTGAAGTACACCACTGACACACCGGTCGCCTCAGCCGACCACCTGACTCTGACGGTGACCTATGACCACCAGGTAGCCGACTGGCAAACCGCCCTGCAGGTGAACGCCCCGGCCCACATTGTCGCCGAGCGCGCCTTTAGGTTGACCGACCCTGTTCAGGCCATCACTCAGTTCGAGGCCGCGGTCAGCCAGGCGAGCCTTTCAGATCAGCAGGCGCTGGCCGGCGATTACTTCGCGGCTTTCTCGTTCAATGTGCAAAACAAGAACAACCCGGGTCTCAAAGTTTCGGCCGGTGCATACAACATCGTGCAGTTCACTCCGGGTGACTCAATTACTCTCAAGGCCAACCCCTCGTTCACCTGGGGCAATTCAGCTCGTGTCGAAAACGTGACTCTGCGCTTGTTCTCAGACGCCACAAGTGCTCTTGCTGCAATGCAGGCCAAGGCAGTCGATATCGCAAGCCTTCAGGAATCTGGCCTGGCAACACTTAGCTCGCTGGTCGCTGTTGCTAAGGGCAACGGTTCTAGCTACAAGGTGACTGCATCAAACGACATCGAGTCGGTGCTGATCAACTTCGGTTCGCAAAGCGTGTTTGCCAATGGCAACAACCCGACTCGGGCCGCGGCCCTTCGCGCGGCGATGCTGAACCTGGTGCCGCGCACCAAGATTCAGTCTGCGATGCTTTCAGACACTCCGGTTATCGACGCACGCTCATGGATTTACTCGAGCAACTCGAACTATTACCAGCCATTCGTGCAGGCAAACGGTTCGCAAAGCTACATCGTGCAGAACGCAGAACTCGCTGCCGAGCAGATGAGCGCAATCAGCATTTCAAAGCCGGTGACGGTTCGCGTTCTCTACGACTCGACCAACCCGCGCGCAAAGCAAGAGTTCACGCTGCTCGGCCAGTACGCCGCAAGTGCCGGATTCACGCTTGTCGATATCTCGACTCAGACTCCGAGCGACACCGCCGCAACCGGCGCATTTGATATCTACATCACCGCAGTTCCGCTCGGTGGCGAAGACGGCGGCAACCCATACTGGTTCGCAGGCAACACTCTGAATAACTTCAGCGATGCCAAGCTCGATGCCCTTTTGGTCGCCTATGGGTCGAAAACCAAGCAAATCGACCAGATTTCAGCCCTAAAAGACATTGATACCGAACTTTATGCGGCCCAGTTCGGCCTGCCGCTTTACCAGGTGCCCTCTCTTCTGGTTTACTCGAAGAAGATTTCGGCACTGGTGCCGGCCCCGTATGGCGGAAGCGCCACGTACGGATACTGGAACTGGCAAGTCGCCGGCAACTAATTAATCAAAGGAACCAAAAAGATGGCTATTGCCTCGCGCTCAGACCTGCGCAACGTTGCGATTGTTGCGCACGTTGACCACGGCAAGACCACCCTGGTCGACGCCATGCTTCGCCAGACCGGCTCGTTCAGCGATCACTCGAACGT
>CAITNA010000086.1 GCA_903893675.1 uncultured Micrococcales bacterium | reverse complement strand
CGGTTGCCGCCCCGCCAGGCAGCTCGAGATTCTTTGAGTTTGGGGTTAGGGAAGCACCTTAGCGAAGACCTTGCGGCCGATGTAGCCCACGATGCTCAGAATCAAACCGCCCAGGATGGCCCATCCAAGCGAATTGACCGTCAACCCTTCGTGGGTGAAACCGTCAATCGAGAAGATCGGCGAGCCGATGGTCTGCGAGAGCCAAGCCACAAACAGCAGCAGAGCGCCGTTGATGACCAGGTTGATCAGGCCGAAAGTAAGGATGTAGAGCGGAATCGACACGATTTTGATGATTGGGCCGATGATTGCGTGCACCAGACCGAAGATCGCGGCCACCAATAGATAGGACAGAATCACCAGCCAGGTGTTGTTGCCGCCGTATGGGGCGAGCTTGATCGCAGGAACAATGATGGTGACAAGCCAAAGGCCAACAGCGTTGACCACGGTGTTTAGTAGGAATCGAACCATGCTCAGATTGTGCCACAAGGTAGATTTGACCCCGTGAGTATTGACGCTGAATCACCGCTGGTGCAGTTCCTGTCGCCAGACGGCGACGTGAAGGTTCCTGCGAACCTTGCCCAATATGGCGAATACCTGCGCGAGCTAACCGAGCAGGATTACCTCAAGTTTTATCGCGACATGGCTCGCTGCCGTCGCTTCGACAATGAGGCCAACGCGCTCCAGCGTCAGGGCCAGCTTGGACTCTGGATTCCTGCAATCGGCCAGGAGGCCGCACAGATCGGTTCGGGTTACGGCGTTGGCCCGAACGACCACATCTTCCCGAGCTATCGCGAGCACGGCGTCGCAATCACTCACGACATCGACTTGATGTCGATTCTGAAAATGCTGCGCGGTGTTAATCACGGCGGCTGGAACCCAGACGAAACTCGTTTCCACCTTTACGCAATCGTTCTCGGCACCCAGGTGCTGCACGCCACCGGCTATGCGATGGGCGTCAAGTTCGACGGCAAGGTTGCTACCGGCAACAAGGCCGAAGACCTCGCTGTGATCTCATACTTCGGCGACGGCGCAACCGCAGAGGGCGACGTCAGCGAGGCACTGTTGTTCGCGGCCATCAATCAGTCGCCAATCGTCTTCTTCTGCCAAAACAATCAGTGGGCAATTTCATCGCGCACCGATGCACAGACCAAGGTTCCGCTTTACCGACGCGGTGAAGGCTTCGGCGTGCCAGGCACCCGAATCGACGGCAACGATGTCTTGGCCGCATACGCGGTAACCAAGAAGCACATGGATGATGCGCGCGAAGGCGCAGGCCCGCACCTGATCGAGGCATTGACCTATCGAATCGGTGCACACACAACTTCGGATGACCCAACCAAATATCGCGACGATGCAGAAGTCGAATATTGGAAGGCGCGCGATCCGCTGGATCGCCTCGAGAAATTCTTGCGTCGCAATGGAATTGGTCAAGACTTCTTCGACGACGTTGCACATGCTGGCGAAGAGATGAGTCGCGAAATTCGCGAGGCAACTTTCGCACTTCAGAACCCACCGGTGGAAAACATGTTCAAGCACGTTTACTCGCAGCAGCACCCGCTGATTGATGAGCAGATGGCGTGGCTTGAAAACTACGAAGCTTCGTTTGGCGGTGACGAATAGTGAACAACATCGTCGAGATGCCAATCGCAAAGGCAATCAACGCCGGCTTGCGTCAGGCCCTAGTCAACGACCCGAAGACTCTTATTTTCGGTGAAGACGTAGCCGAGCTCGGTGGCGTGTTCCGCGTTACCGAGGGCCTGCACAAGGAGTTCGGCCAGAGCCGCGTGTTCAACTCACCAATCGCTGAGTCTGGCATCGTCGGAACTGCAATCGGTTTGGCAATGCGCGGCTATCGCCCAATCGTCGAGATTCAGTTCGACGGCTTCATCTTTCCTGCGTTTGACCAGATCACTTCGCAGCTTGCAAGACTTCAGAACCGCTCGGAAGGCTTCTTGACCATGCCGGTGGTCATCCGCGTTCCTTACGGCGGCGGCATCGGTGCGGTCGAGCACCACAGCGAAAGCCCAGAGGCATACTTCGCACACACACCAGGCTTGCGCGTGGTCAGCCCGAGCAATTCAAACGACGCCTACTGGATGATTCAGCAGGCAATCGAGTCAACTGACCCTGTGCTGTTCTTCGAACCAAAGCGACGCTATTGGCAGAAGGGCACGGTGAACCTCGATGGAGCACCTGCTCACCTGCACGCAGCCCAAGTTTTGCGCGAGGGCACTCACGTGACCATCGCAACCTACGGACCGATGGTTCCTGTTGCACTTCAGGCAGCAGAGATCGCAGCGGCCGAAGGCAACTCGGTCGAAGTGATCGACATTCGCTCGATGTCGCCAATTGATTTCGCAACCATCGTTGAATCGGTTAAGAAGACCGGTCGCTTGGTAGTCGCATCCGAGGCGAGCACTTTCGTTTCAGTTTCTTCTGAAATCGCAGCGCGCGTTGCAGAGCTCGCGTTCTATCACCTCGAGGCACCGATCATCCGTGTTGGTGGTTTCGACGTGCCATACCCAGCGGCGAAACTCGAAGAACTTTTCTTGCCGGATGCAGACCGCATTCTCGAAGCAGTCGACCGAGTGTTGGCTTACTAGGAGTAAATGATGAGTCAGATCGCGTACTTCAATTTGCCGGATGTCGGCGAAGGCCTAACCGAAGCCGAAATCGTCAGCTGGAAAGTTGCAGTCGGCGATCGCGTCTCGGTAAACCAGATCATCGTCGAGATCGAAACCGCAAAGTCGCTCGTTGAGTTGCCTTGCCCATTCGAAGGCGTTGTCACCGAGCTGCTCGCGCAGGAGGGTCAGACCGTCGAGGTCGGCAAGCCGATCATCGCAGCCACCGTTTCAGACGGAGCCGTCGGAGCCGTGGCCACCGCGAGCATGCCAACCATCGACGCAGAAGTTGCTCAGTCGGCACACCAGGCGGTTGCAGATGCAGCGGCCTCTGTAGCCAGCGAAGAAGTCATGAAGCCACTGGTTGGCTACGGAGTCGCAGCAACCGCCGGCCACTCGCGCCGCCGCGCTCGCGGACCAATCACTCCGGTTCCGGTAGTCGCACCTGCGACCTCGGCGATTCCGCTCATCCCAGGCGCACCAGCCACCAGTCTGATCGCAGTCGTTCCAGCCGAACTCAGCGTCATCGCCAAGCCACCGATTCGCAAGCTCGCGAAGGACCTCGGCGTCGACCTGACCAAGGTCAAGGCCACCGGGTATGCGGGTGAAATTACCCGCGAGGATGTTCTCGCCGGAGCCCAGCAGGCGAGCGTGTTCAAGAACCTATCGACACCCGAGCCAAAGAGTGAGCGCGAGGAGCGCATCCCAGTAAAGGGAGTGCGCAAGGCAATCGCCACCGCGATGGTTCGTTCGGCGTTCACCGCACCGCACGTGAGCATCTTTGTTGACGTCGACGCGACCCGCACGATGGAATACGTTAAGCGCCTGAAGAACTCAGCCGACTTTGCCGGCGTGAAGGTTACGCCGCTTCTCATCATGGCCAAGGCAATGATGTGGGCAGTGCGCCGCAACCCAACCGTGAACTCAACCTGGACCGACGAAGAGATCATCGTTCACAACTTCGTCAACTTCGGCATCGCAGCGGCAACCCCGCGCGGCCTGATCGTTCCGAACATCAAGGATGCAGACAAGATGTCGTTGCTCGAGCTGGCTCGCGCGATCGAGCAGCTATCGAACACCGCCCGCGAGGGCAAGACCACACCTGCCGACATGGCTGACGGCACGATCACCATCACCAACATCGGTGTCTTTGGTGTCGACACCGGAACCCCGATTTTGAACCCAGGCGAAGTTGGCATCGTTGCCCTCGGCTCGATTCGCCCGAAGCCTTGGGTTGTCGACAACGAGATCGTGGTTCGCCAGGTCACCACCATCGGCGCAACTTTCGACCACCGCGTGGTCGACGGCGACGTGGCCTCGCGCTTCGTGCAGGACGTGGCTTCGGTCATCGAGGAGCCAGCACTGCTGCTCGACTAGACCGCGAGCCTATTGACAACCATTTTCAATAAGCCATAGCCTTGGGCCATGGACAACTCACACCCTGGCGTAGGCCTGATCCAAGAGGCCTGGGCGGTATTTACCGACCCGGCGCACATCCTGGCCGAACTCTCGTGGACCATCATCCAAGACGTGGTAATCGTCTGGCTGCTTTACGGCACCCTGTTCAAGAAGGTCATCCTGCCGAAGATCCGCAAGGACATTCACAAGGAGATCGACCTCGAGCACGGCATCGACCACTAAACGAGCATCCCAGCCTTGACCACCGAGCCGAAACGCAGAAACACGCGCCAACGCGATGCCGTTCGCCACGCCCTGGGCGAGGCCATCGGGTTCGTCAGCGCCCAGCAGCTGCACCAGGTGCTCAAGAATCACGGCTCGACCATCGGGCTGGCTACGGTTTACCGAACATTGGCCGACCTTGCTGGGATGGGCGAGGCCGACGCCCTTCAATCGCAGGAGGGCGAGGCTCTGTACCGCGCCTGCACTACCAGCCACCACCATCACCTGATCTGCCGGGGCTGCGGCTTGACCGAGGAAATCGAGGCGCGCCAGGCCGAGAAGTGGGCCGACGAGGTGGCCGCCGAACACGGATTTAGCCAGGCCAGCCACACCATCGAAATCTTTGGAATTTGTCCTAAATGTGCTAGTTCCGGGGTTGCTTAAGCCTCTGCATATTCCCTAAACTTGTGAGGTTGCTCTTGCGACCACAATTTTCACAAGCCTCAGACGCTCTGTCTGCTGCTTGCCCTTTACAAGGAGAACCAAATGGCTGCGTATTGCCAGGTGACTGAGACCGGACCACAGTTCGGCCACCACGTCTCGCACGCTCAGAACAAGACCAAGCGTCGCTTCAACCCGAACATTCAGAAGAAGACTTACTTCGTTCCTTCGCTGAAGCGCAACGTCACCATCAACGTCTCTGCACGTGGCATCAAGGTAATTGATGTCCGCGGCATCGAGGCAGTAGTTGCCGAGCTTCAGGCTCGTGGCGAGAAGATCTAAGGAGAACTAGCCAATGGCCAAGAAGGACAAGGACATCCGTCCAATCATCAAGCTTCGTTCGACCGCGGGCACTGGTTACACCTACGTAACCAAGAAGAACCGTCGCAACGACCCAGACCGTATGGTGTTGAAGAAGTACGACCCAGTTGTACGTCAGCACGTTGAATTCCGCGAGGAGCGCTAAAAATGGCTAAGAAGAGCAAGATCGCTAAGAACGAGAAGCGCAAGGTCATCGTTGAGCGTTACGCAGAGAAGCGTCTCGCACTGAAGAAGGCTTTGGTCGACCCTAACTCGACCGACGCACAGCGCGAAGAGGCACGCCTCGGACTGCAGAAGCTTCCACGCAACGCATCGCCAGTGCGCGTTCGCAGCCGCGACGCAATCGACGGTCGTCCACGTGGTGTGCTCACGAAGTTCGGTGTATCGCGTGTTCGCTTCCGCAACATGGCTCACCGTGGCGAGCTGCCAGGCATCACCAAGTCATCTTGGTAATCCACGTTTTCTGATCGAACCCGGCCTCGAGCCGGGTTCTTTCTTTTAAGCCTGACGTGTCGCTCCAGAGCCCAGTATTTGTGCGGTATCCAGCCGCGCTCGGGTCTGAAACCCGCTTATTTACTGGGATGTAGCGCTGTTGGCGCATCCTAGGAGGTTGTGAACAGGTGGCAATTCGGGCAAGTTTTCCCCAAATTACGCGGGCTCCAGCCCCGCAACACGCCGAGAGGCTAGCATTGGCGCGGAACTACACAGATGTAGTTTGTTGTTTGACGAAACGTCAAAACGTATCTAGTCCAGGAGGACAACATGTCAGCACTAAACAAGGGCGAGCTCGTTGCAGCAATCGCAGAGCACACCGGTGAGTCGCAGGCCGCAGTCAACCGCGTTGTTGACGCATTCTTCGACACCATCGCAAAGACCGTAGCCAAGGGTGGAAAGGTCACCATCCCAGGATGGCTTTCAGTTGAGAAGGGTCACCGTGCAGCTCGCACCGGTCGCAACCCACAGACTGGCGCAACCATCCAGATCCCTGCATCGAACACCGTAAAGGTTTCGGCAGGTTCGAAGCTCAAGGCTGCTGTTAAGTAATCCAGCTTCTTAGTTAAAGGCGTCGACTTCGGTCGGCGCCTTTTTCTATTGTCGGCGGCCTGTTCGATTGTCGCCGGCGTCACGCCGATTGTCGGAGGCCTCGCCTATTTTCGAAGTATGAAGAAATCGATTCGTCTGGTTAGTTCTGTTTGTGCGGTTGCGGTGGTCTTGTTTGGGCTGATTAGCATCGCCGAGGTTGCTTATGCGCAAGACTCAGTCACCATTCCGGGGCAGGTCACCGTTGATCAGTGCCCGAGCGGCTTCCAGTATTCAATCGGCATCGAAGCTCGCATTGGCGTGGGCATGTTCACGATTTGCTATGCGGCACCAAACGCTGCCGATGTTCTCAAGCAGCAGCAAGATCAAGATTTTCAAAACCGAATTCAGTTGGCAACTGCTGCCGCGCAGGCAGAGTCTGAAGCATGGAACAAGGCAAACCCCGGCCAACAGAAGTGCGTGCAGTGGGGGCCGGTAGTTCACGCAAACGGTGTCAGCACTGCTTCGGGCGGGGCTTGCGCAAACGTGGTTCAGCCCGAGGCCCCGGTTGCGGCGGTCGATACTGATCCAATCGTCGACAACACGGTTCTGCCAACACGACCTGCGCTCATCGCCATACTGCCGTTCACTGTTGAACTCGCCGGTCAACATTCGGCCGCCGATTGCCCAGTGGGTTATCAAGCGGCGAATGGTCTCAGCGTGAATGCGACCACCGGAGTGGTGACTACCGTTTGTTGGTCATCGCCGGCATGGCAGGCCCAACGCATCGGAGGAGACACCTGGGCAAACTTCGTTGCATCAGGCGGCACCTATAACCCTCAGGCCGCTGCCGATAAAGAAGCGGCGATTGCCGCACTAAAGGCTCGAGCCACCGCCACCGCTCAAGCCGCCGCCGATGCAACGCCTGGCGTAAAGCGTTGCACCACCTGGACAGGCTTTGGCTCAACAGGAACTGAGTGTGCTTACTCGTTCATCGATCCTGCGAACGGCGCCCACACGCAGGCAACGCCAGCCACACCAGCGCCATCGGCTACTCCCACCGCGACAGCTGACTCGAACAACTCGGCTCAGACCGGGGCAACGCCTCCAGTCACCACTTCTTCGCTTAAGATCAGCTATGTGTCCAAGACCAAGTCGGTCTGCACCATCTCGGCTGGCAATGTGCTTCGCAAATCTGCCGGCACCTGCTTGCTCGCGGTGACGGTGGTCAAGCCATCCGGTGTGAAGTCAACTTCGCTCAAGAAAATCGTGTTCACTAAATAGGCTTGTGGGGTGAACACAAACCCCTCAATCGCTTCGAAAGGTTTTGTGGCACGTCGAGTTTTATTTGGCGTCACGGTGGTTGTGGCGTTCATCTCCTTCACCATTGCCGCATTGCAGATCGGCGGCGCGGCTAATCCACTACTTCTGGTTGACCCAGGTGCAATCGTTCGCTGGGGTTTGCCATTTGCAACTGGAGTCACTCAGGTTGCCATGGCTGTTGCTATCGGCGCCCTAGTTCTTGCTTCATACGCGCTCGCTGAAAAGAGCAAAAATCTTGCGACCGCCCTGAATGTTGCAGCAATTGCATCGGTGGTTTGGGTTGTTGCCGGACTGATTCAGTTTCTCTTCACATACCTGAGCGTCACCGGCCTCGCCTTTTCGGGCAGCGAACAATTCGGCTCGCAGCTGGTGCTTTTCGCAACGCAGATTGATTTGGGCCGCTACCTGGCCTATAACCTCATCGGCGGCGCGGCAGTTGCCGTCATGGCCGTTTCGGTTCGCGGGCTAACCGGCACGATCTTCACAACCGCGATTGGTTTCGCCAGCCTGATTCCGATTGCGCTGACCGGTCACGCGGCAGGCACCGCCAACCACGGCATGGCGGTCAACGCACTCGGCCTGCACCTGGTTGCCGTTGCCATCTGGTTCGGCGGGCTGGCCACCTTGGCCGCCCTTCGCACTCGCGGTCAGGTCAGCCTCGATGTCGTGAAGCGCTACTCGGCTTTGGCACTGGTTGCCTTCGTGCTGATTACTGCATCTGGTCTGATCTCGGCCTGGCTTCGAGTCGGCAGCT
>CAITNA010000085.1 GCA_903893675.1 uncultured Micrococcales bacterium | reverse complement strand
TAGGCCATCACCCCACCAACAAGCTGATAGGCCGCGGGCCCATCCCCAGCCGAAAAACTTTCCACACAACCCCATGCGAGGCTGAATGAATATCCGGTATTAGCTACAGTTTCCCGCAGTTATCCCAGAGTCAAGGGCAGATTGCTCACGTGTTACTCACCCGTTCGCCACTAATCCACCGAAGCAAGCTCCAGCTTCATCGTTCGACTTGCATGTGTTAAGCACGCCGCCAGCGTTCGTCCTGAGCCAGGATCAAACTCTCCGATAAAAATGCTTTCAGTCGCAAGCGACTGAAGTTTTTCGAAAGCGCCGGAAATTGGCGCCTCAGTTTGATCTGACTAAATAGATGTCATTGCTGACAATCTGTCTAATCCAATTTGTTCTCTTCACTAGTTGCAAGCAACTAGCCAAGAGGTTCTTGGCATCGACATTGTTTTTTGTGCACACTGTTGAGTTCTCAAAGATCGGATGCCGCAACAGAAATGGGGATGCCATTTCCGCAGAGCAACTTCACTAACTTAGCAAAGAATCGCCATTTGTCAAACTTCGACACGTGGCTATTTTGCAAAGCCTCCCAGACGCCTGGAACACGCTAAAACTCGGGCTTTTCGGCCCTGTTTGAGCTTGGACATTTGTCTGGATTTGTCGCGCTTGAGCCGGCTTCCTAATCAGGATTGCCAAACTTTGGGCGACAGGGTTCTACATTACGCATTGATAACAAACGTGTCAAATCGAAACGGGCCTAAATCGGCCATTTTTGGCAGTTTTTTCGAAGTTTTTGGGGAGGGGCAGGTTAGTGGCCGCAGGGACCGCGAGGAGGTAGTGCCCTACTTGGCGAAGATGCCCGCGAGGGTTTTCTTGCCACGACGCAGCACGGCAAAGCGGGCGTGAATGAAGCTCTCGATGACAGCGGCTTCGTCTTCTACCTTCACGTTGTTGAGGTAGACACCGCCCTCTTTGATCGCGCGTCGTCCTGCAGAAAGACTGTCGACGAGACCTGTCTCAACCAAGAGGTTTGCGATTGGAGTTGAAGGCGCGGCTTCAACGTTCGGAAGTTCACGTAGTGCCGACTCAAAAGTTGCCGCGTCGAGCTCGGTAAGTTCACCCTGGCCAAAGAGTGCAGCACTTGCATCGACTGCGGCTTGTGCATCCTTGACGCTGTGAACGAGCGAAGTCACTTCGAACGCGAGACGCTTCTGCGCAGCACGAAGGTAAGGTGCCTCGGCTGTCTGCTTTGCGAGGTCTTCGATGTCGGCGCGTGAAAGGAAAGTGAAAACTTTGAGACGATCTACAACGTCGGCATCTTCGACGTTCAACCAAAACTGGTAGAACGCGTAAGGCGAAGTGAACTCCGCATCGAGCCAAACCGCGTTGCCCTCTGACTTGCCAAACTTCTTGCCATCAGAGTTTGTGATCAGAGGCGTTGCAAGGATGTGCGCACTCTTGCCCTCGACCTTGTGAATCAAATCGGTGCCTGAGGTTAGGTTGCCCCACTGGTCACTTCCGCCAGTTTGCAATACGCAGTCGTAGCGGCGGAACAGCTCGAGAAAGTCGAGACCCTGGAGAATCTGGTAGCTGAACTCGGTGTAACTGATGCCGTGTTCAGAGTTGAGACGTGCGCTCACTGCATCCTTGGAAAGCATTTTTCCAACACGGAAGTGCTTGCCGATTTCGCGCAGGAAGTCGATTGCAGAAATTGGCTCAGTCCAGTCGAGGTTGTTGACCAGGCGAACAGCGTTGGCGCCTTCGCTCGAAAGAAAACGCGAAGCCTGGCGTGAAAGTTTTTCGACCCACTCGGCAACGGTCTCTTTGGTGTTGAGCGTGCGCTCTGCAGTTGGGCGTGGATCACCTACGAGACCGGTTGAACCGCCAATGAGTGCAAGTGGCTTGTGGCCTGCGAGTTGCAGGCGACGCATGGTGAGCAACTGAACCAGGTTGCCGAGGTGCAGGCTGGCCGCAGTTGGATCGAAGCCGCAGTAGTAAGTGATTGGGCCACTCGAGAGCGCTTTGCGAAGTGCATCCTCATCGGTTGAAATCGCAACAAGACCGCGCCACTTCAGTTCGTCAATGATGTGAGCGAAGCTGCTGTCGTTTTGCTGAGTTGCGAGAGCGTTCATTTATGCGTTCTTCTTCGGTGCGATTTTGCGCAGAGCCTGAATCTGTTCGAGAACTCGCGGAAGCGCAGTTCCACCTGCACCCTGGCGTGCCTTGATTGAGCCGCCAACGGTCAGTACGTCACGAACATCCGGGGTTAGCTGGGTTGAGATGTTTGCCATCTCGTTGTCTGGAACCTCATGAAGGTCGAGGCCGTGCTGCTCGCAGTAAGCGACAAGTTTGCCGGTGATCTCGTGAGCGTCGCGGAATGGAACCTTCTTCTTGACGAGCCACTCGGCCACGTCTGTCGCAAGCGAAAAGCCTTCAGGTGCGAGAAGCTCAAGTCGGTTGCGGTTGAACTGCATGGTTGCAACCATTCCGGTGAACGCTGGGAGTACTAGGTGCAGTTGGTCGACTAGGTCGAACACAGGTTCTTTGTCTTCTTGCAAGTCGCGGTTGTATGCCAGTGGAAGACCCTTGAGAGTTGCGAGCAGGCCGGTGAGGTTTCCGATTGCACGACCTGCCTTGCCGCGAGCAAGTTCGGCGATGTCTGGGTTTTTCTTTTGCGGCATGATCGACGAACCGGTTGAGTATGAATCGCTGAGTTTGATGTAGTCGAACTCGCGTGAAGCCCAGATGATGATTTCTTCTGCGAAGCGTGAGAGGTTGATCGAAACCAGAGTTGCGATGAATGCGAACTCTGCTACGACGTCGCGGCTCGAGGTTGCATCGATTGAGTTTTGCGTTGGCGCGCTCAGGCCAAGTTCTGCGGCGACCAAGTTTGGATCGAGCCCGAGGGTGTTTCCCGCGAGCGCGCCGGCGCCATATGGCGAGAGCATTGCACGTGCGCGCCAGTCGCGAAGTCGCTCAAGGTCACGAACCAGCGGCCAAGCGTGAGCAAGCAAGTGGTGTGAGAGCAATACCGGCTGGGCGTGCTGGAAGTGCGTGCGGCCTGGCATTGCAACGCCGAGGTGCTCCTCTGCCCTGCTGACCAGGACTTCGATTAGATCGAGGACCTCGGCGTGAAGGCGACCTGCTTCGTCGAGCAGGTAGGTGCGAATCAGGGTCGCGATTTGGTCATTTCGTGAGCGTCCGGCACGGACCTTGCCGCCGAGTTCTGGCCCGGCAATCTCGATTAGGCCTCGCTCTAGAGCCGAGTGGACGTCTTCATCCTGGAGTTTGGCGGTAAAACTGCTGTTTTCAACGCGGCTGAGAAGTTCGAGCAAGCTGCGATCGAGCTTTTCGTGCTCGGCTGTGGTCAGGTAGCCCGCTGAAACCAGGGCCTTGATGTGGGCGCGGGTGCCGGCGATGTCATAGCGGGCAAGGCGCCAGTCGAAGTGAACCGAGCGGCTGAGGGCGGCTAGAGAATCGGCCGGACCGGACTCGAACCGGCTGCCCCACAGTGAATTTGCGTCGTTCATCCTGGCAATTCTATTCTTCGGCGGCTTTGAACCGCCGTTGCTGGGGTCGCGGGATTGTGGCGCTGGCGCAGGCGCTGCTGCCCGCGGCTACTTGGTGTGCTCTGCCAGGAAGGTAAGCAGGGCCTTTTGGGCGTGCAGTCGGTTCTCGGCTTCATCCCAGATGACAGACTGCGGGCCGTCGATGACCTCAGCGTCGACCTCATAGCCGCGGTAGGCCGGCAGGCAGTGCATGAAGATGGCGTCTGGCTTGGCATTGGCCATGAGTTCGGCGGTGACGCCAAAGCCGGTGAAGTCCGCGATGCGCTTGGCCTTCTCGTCTTCTTGGCCCATTGAGATCCAGGTGTCAGTGACCACAACATCGGCATTTAGAACGGCCGATACTGGGTCTCCGTGGACCTCGACCGACCCGCCAGTCTCAGAGGCAATGTGCTCGGCGCGGGCAACGACCGCGTGGGCAGGCAGGTACTCGGCAGGAGCCGCGACGCTGACGGTCATTCCGGCCATGGCGCACGCAACCAGGTAGCTGTTGGCCATGTTGTTGGCGGCGTCGCCGATATATGCCAGCTTGAGGCCAGCCAATGTGCCCTTGTGCTCTTGGATGGTCATCAGATCGGCAAGAAGCTGGCAAGGGTGCCAGTCGTCGCTCAGCGAGTTGATTACGGGAACCGACGAGTTGGCAGCCATCTCTTCGAGGCCGGCCTGGGCGTAGGTTCGCCAGACAATGGCCGCTACCTGGCGCTCGAGCACTCGTGCGGTGTCAGCAACGGACTCTTTGCCGCCCATCTGACTGGACTGAGCGTCGATGATCAGTGGAACTCCACCCAAGTCGGCGACACCGACTGCGAATGAAACACGGGTGCGAGTTGAGGTCTTGTCGAAAATCAGAGCGACGGTCTGTGGCCCCTCGAACGGACGCTGCGAGTATGGGGCCTTCTTGAGCTCGATTGCTCGACGGATGATGGTTGCCTGCTCTGCAGGAGTGATGTCATCGTCTTTCAAAAAGTGGCGAACCATTTGCGTTCCTCTCGAAAACAAAAAACTCGCCGGTGTGGCCAGCGAGAAATCTCAGCGTAGCACCATCGTGCCGAAGCCCGAAAGTGTGAAAATCTCGAGAAGGATGCTGTGCGGGGTGCGTCCGTCGATGACGTGAGCCTGTGGAACTCCCCCGCTGACCGCCTGAAGGCAGGCCTGCATTTTAGGAATCATGCCGGACTCGAGCTTTGGTAGCAGGGCTTCGAGTTCTGCGGAGGTGATCTCGGAAACCAGAGAGTCGCGGTTCGGCCAATCCGAGTAGAGACCAGGAACATCGGTGAGCACCATAAGTTTCTCGGCACCAAGAGCCACGGCCAAGGATGCGGCGGCGAGGTCGGCGTTCACGTTTAGAAGTTGACCGTCGGCATCGGGTGCAACCGTGCTGATTACTGGGATGCGGCCCGCCTCGAGAGCCTCAAAGACGACGCGCGGGTTCACCTGGCGAACCTCACCGACGAGACCGATGTCGACAGGACCATCCGAGGTTTCAAGTTTGACGACCTCGGCGCGGAACAGGTTGCTGTCTTCGCCGTTGAGCACAGTTGCCTGAGCGCCTGCGGTTTCAATCATTTCTGCGAGTGAAGTGGAAATGTTGTTGCGCAGCACATCGCGCACTACCCCGATGGTTTCTTCGGTGGTGACGCGGAAACCGCCGCGGAACTCGGACTCGATGCCGAGTTCGTTGAGTCGAGCAGAGATTTGCGGGCCACCGCCGTGAACGACAACCGGCTTGATGCCAACCCAGCGCAGGTAAGCCATGTCTTCGCAGAATGCGCGCTGCAACTCTTCGTCGACCATTGCGTTGCCGCCGAACTTGACCACTACTACTTTCTGGTGAAAGCGCTGCAACCAAGGCAGCGACTCAATTAGAGTCTCTGCCTTGATGCGAGCAAGGTCGTTGTTTGAATCGGCTGCGGAAATCATTAGCTCGAGTATGCGCTGTTCTCTTCGACGTATTCGTGGGTCAAGTCATTGGTGAAGACCGTTGCTTCATGCGCGCCAGCGTTCAGGTTGATGCCGATTGCAACTTCGCGCGGAGTTAGATCAACTAGGTCGCGTGACTGGTCTGGCATGCCCTTGCGCGAGACGGAGACTCCGTTGATGGTTACGTCGATGTTGTATGGGTCGAACTCGGCGTCAGTCACGCCAACTGCAGCAAGGATTCGACCCCAGTTTGGGTCGTTGCCGTAGATGGCGGCCTTGAAAAGATTGTTGCGCGCGACGCTGCGGCCAACCTTGACTGCATCGTCTTCGCTGGCTGCACCAAAGACTCGGATGGCGATGTCATGGCTTGACCCTTCGGCGTCGCGAAGCAGTTGTGCGGCGAGCTTGCGACAAACCTCAAGGACTCCGTCGGCGAGCTGCTGCGGAGAAGGGGCGACGCCCGATGCACCTGATGCCATCAGAGTGACCTGGTCGTTGGTTGACATGCAACCGTCTGAGTCGAGGCGGTCGAAGGTAACGCGCGTTGCTGCACGCAAGGCTGTGTCGAGGTCTGCGGAGGTTGCGATGGCGTCGGTAGTGATGACGACCAGCATGGTTGCGAGCCCAGGGGCCAACATGCCAGCGCCTTTTGCCATGCCGCCGATGCGCCATCCTTGGCCTTCGAATTCTGCGGTCTTTGACACCGAGTCGGTGGTCATGATTGCCTCAGCGGCGAGTTGCCCGGCCTCTTCGGTTAGCTCGGCAGCTGCGGCGGCCACGCCTGCGAGAACCTTGGTGCGATCGAGCTGATCGCCGATGAGCCCGGTTGAACAAACCAAAACATCGCCAGCTGAAATCTGCAGGTGTTCGGCCACCGCTTCTGCCGTTGCGTGCGTGGTCTGGAATCCTTCTGACCCGGTGTAGCAGTTTGCCCCGCCAGAGTTCAAAACGATGGCAGAGATTTCACCGTCGCCAATTGCCTGCTTGCTCCACAGAATCGGGTTGGCCTGGCAACGGTTAGAAGTGAATACCGCGGCGACCGAATTTAGTGGGCCAAGATTTTGCACCAGCGCGAGGTCGCGATTGCCAGACTTCTTTAGCCCAGCAGCAACGCCCGCTGCCTTGAAACCGGTTGCGAAAGTTACAGACATTATCGAATTCCGATCTCGGTCAAGCCGGTTTGCTCATTGATTCCAAGAGCGATGTTCATCGACTGGATTGCAGCGCCTGCAGTGCCCTTTACCAAATTATCGATGGCGCAAATCGAGACAAGGCGGTTCGCCTGTTCGTCGATTGCTAATCCGATGATTGCTTTGTTGACACCGATGGTGTCGGCAGTGCTCGGAAACTTGCCGCCTTCGAGAACCTCGATGAAGAACTCTTCGTCGTATGCGGCGGCGAAGGCGGCGCGCAACTTTTCGAGAGTGGTACCTGGTTTTAGCTTTGCGGTGTTCACGGAAAGGATTCCGCGATCGAGGGATGCTAATACCGGTGTGAAAGAGATCTGAATTGAACGACCCGCAGACTTCGCGAGGTTCTGTTCGATTTCTGGCGTGTGGCGGTGAATTCCACCAACCTGGTATGCGTTTGCCGAACCGGTCGGCTCTAGTTCGTAGAGCTTCTCGGTAGCGCCGCGACCAGCACCCGAGGTGCCAACGGTCAAGATGCTGACGATGTCATCGGCTTCGATGAGGTTTGCCGCGAGAGCTGGAGCCAAACCAAGAGTGATTGCCGTGACGTTGCAGCCAGGCACCGCGATGCGCTTGGTGGACTGCAGTGCTGCACGCTGCTTGGCTGCTCCGTGCTCGATGAGCAGCTCTGGCATTCCGTATGTCCAGGTGCCTGCGTGCTGGCCGCCGTAGAACTTGACCCAGTCGGCTTCGCTTTCCAGGCGGAAATCAGCGGCACAGTCGATCACGAGGATGTTCTCTGGCAGCTGCTTGGCCAGTGCGGCAGACATTGCGTGCGGCAGAGCCAAGAAAACGACGTCGTGCTCGGCCAGAATGCTGGCCTCGGTTGCCTCGAAAACCATGTCTGAAAATTCGACCGCGGCCGAGTGAACGTCTGAGACCTTCTGCCCCACCATGCTGCTAGCGGTAACGGTCTTGAGTTCAAGTTGTGGGTGCTTGGCAATTAGGCGCAGGAGTTCGCCGCCGGCGTTTCCGCTGGCTCCCGCAACTGCTACCGAGTAGGCCATTGCTGCCCTAGGCGCGCAGCTGCGCGTTGAACTTTTCTGCCGCGACTGCGACGGCCTTGTCGCGAGCCTCGGTTGCTTCGGCCTGGGTCAGAGTGCGATCTTCGGCGCGGAAGCGCAGAGCAAAGGTGAGTGACTTTGTGTTTTCGTCGAGGTTTGCACCGCGGTAGTCGTCTGTCAGTTCGATGTGCTCGAGAAGCTCACCGGCAGCATGCTTGATAGTTTGCAAAACTTCGCCTGCTGGGATGTTCACATCAACGACAAGCGAAAGATCCTGTGTTGCGGCAGGCATGATTCCAACCGCTGCTGCCTGGATTACCTTCGGCGCAACTTCGTAAAGTGCGGTCAGGTTGATCTCGGCGGCCGCGACTCTGCGAGGAAGATCGCTGGCTGCGGTCAGCGCTGGGTCGAGCTCGCCAACTACGCCGACGCGAGTGTCTGAAACGAACACCTCTGCGAAGCGACCCGGGTGGAACCCAGCGCCTTCGCCCTGAACAAAGACGGCCTCTGTACCAACGGCTCGCACAATCGCAGTTACTGCTGCAAGTGCATCCTGGTATGAAGCGGCAATTGCCTTCTGACCGACCTGATCGGCTACGCGGTTGCCGGTAAGCAAGACAGCGACGTGCTTTGGCTGTGCGGGAATCACCGAATTCAGTTCTGCAAGTTCGCCAGCAGACGGACGAGCGTTGCCAACCGGAAGAAGGCTGGTTGCCTTGACCTCGGCGCGAGGAAGGAAGACTGAGCCCTCTTCGAAAAGCGCCAGGTCGGTAAGCCCGCGAGAAATGTTGCGCTTGGCTGCATCCATCAGCCCCGGCAGCAGACTCAGGCGCATCTCGCCGAACTCAGACTGCAACGCGTTGGCAAGCTTCACTGCAGGGCCGTCGGTGAACCAGGCGTTCTGCCCCGAGCTAAGGAATGGGTAGTTCAATACTTCGGTGTGGCCGGTGCCGACCAGCGCAGAAAGAACCTGACGACGACGCTTCTGGTTTGCGGTGAGACCGCGACCAGGAGGTGCAACCGGTAAGCGAACTGGAATCTTTTCGTAGCCACCGATGCGGGCTACCTCTTCTGCGAGATCTGACTTGTCGGTGAGGTCTGGGCGCCAGCTTGGACGAAGCACCTCGAGGCCACCTTCGATCTCGGCAACCACGCAACCGATTTCGCGAAGCACACGCGACTCTTCGGCGGCGCCAAAGTCGAAGCCGACGAGCGAGGCGACATAACCAGCAGGAAGGAAGACCGGGTGGATTGGGTCTAGCTGCTTGTATTCGGCACCGAGTGAACCAGCCTCACCACCGGCATGGACCTCGAGCAACTGAACGACTCGAGCCGCAGCGTTGTCGGCCATCATTGGGTCGACTCCGCGCTCGAATCGCTTGGATGCCTCTGACGGAAGTTTGTGTCGACGTGCGGTTCGTGCAATCGAGATTGGGTCGAACGTTGCCGACTCAATCAAAACGTTCTTAGTTGTTGCAGAAACTTCGGTGCTCTCGCCACCCATAACACCGGCAAGACCAATGGCACCGCTTGCGTCTGCGATGACCAAGTCTTGGGTGTCGAGCTTGCGGACCTGGCCGTCGAGAGTCTTCAGGGTCTCTCCGGCGTGAGCACGACGAACCGTGATGCCACCTTGAAGCTTGTCGAGGTCGTATGCGTGAATCGGCTGACCGAGCTCGAGCATGACGTAGTTGGTGATGTCGACAGCTAGCGAGATCGAACGCATGCCAGCGAGCTTGAGGCGGGTGACCATCCACTGCGGAGTCGGACGTGATGCATCGATGTTCATCACCGAGCGAAGAACCATGCGCTGCATTCCCGCGCGTTCGCGAATCGGAGCCTGGTCATCTAGGGCCAGTTCGAAACCGTGGCTGTGCTCGAGGTGAGCGTTGCCCTTCGGGTCGCGGAACTCGCCGCCGGTGGCGTGTGCGTATTCGCGAGCGATGCCGCGAATCGAGAAGCAGTAGCCGCGATCTGGAGTGACGTTTACATCGGCGGCAGAGTCGTCGAGGTGAAGCAGTTCGATTGCGTCAACGCCGACCTTAGGGTCGAGACCTAGCTCACCGAGACGGATGATTCCTGAATGGTCGTCACCTAATCCGAGTTCGCGGGCTGAGGCCATCATGCCGTCTGAGGTGTGGCCGTAGGTAGAGCGAGCCGCGATGCGGAAGTCGCCAGGCAGAACCGAGCCAGGTAGACAAACAACAACCTTGTCGCCAACCTGGAAGTTGCTTGCACCACAGACGATTCCGCGCACATCTGCCCCGCCATCGGCGGCAGTGCTGCCTTCTGGGGCCACGCGAACCTGGCACCAGTTGATGGTTTTGCCGTTCGACTGAGGCTCTGGGGTGAATTCGAGCACCTGGCCGACGACGAGTGGGCCGGTGACTTCGAAGCGGTAGCTGCCCTCTTCTTCGAGGCCAACCTTGACCAGCTCGGCCATGACCGACTCTGGCGTTGCATCGCCAGGTAGGTCTACGTATTCAGAAAGCCAACTCAGTGGAACGCGCATTAGAGGTTCACTCCAAACTGCTGCGAGAAGCGAACGTCTGCCTCGACCATGTCGTGCATGTCTTTGACATCGTTGCGGAACATCAGCGTGCGCTCGATGCCCATGCCGAATGCGAAACCTTGGTATTGCTCAGGGTCGATGCCAGCGGCGCGAAGCACGTTCGGGTTGACCATGCCGCAGCCACCCCACTCGACCCAGCGAGCGCCACCCTTTGCACCCGGGTGCCAGACGTCGAGTTCGGCAGATGGTTCGGTGAACGGGAAGAACGAAGGGCGAAGGCGGATCTGGGCCTCAGGGCCGAACATGCTGCGAGCAAAGTGCTCTAGCGTGCCGCGAAGATCTGCCATGGTGAGACCCTTGTCGATTGCGAGACCTTCAACCTGGTGGAAAACCGGGGTGTGAGTTGCATCGAGTTCGTCGGTGCGGAACACGCGACCTGGGCAAAGAACGTAGACAGGCAGGTCGCGCTCGAGAAGCGAGCGAACCTGAACCGGTGAGGTGTGAGTGCGAAGCACCAGGTGAGACTCGACTGGGTCGACGAAGAAGGTGTCTTGCATAGCGCGCGCAGGATGGTCTGCATCGAAGTTCAGTGCGTCGAAGTTGAACCACTCGTGCTCGAGCTCTGGGCC
This sequence comes from uncultured Micrococcales bacterium, assembly GCA_903893675.1. Lineage (GTDB taxonomy): Bacteria > Actinomycetota > Actinomycetes > Actinomycetales > Microbacteriaceae > Rhodoluna. The sequence goes on along the minus strand of CAITNA010000085.1, from coordinate 450 downwards.
TTCTGCGATCTCCCAGCCCATGCCGATGAAGATGTCAGAGATGTGGTCTTGCAATAGCGAAAGTGGGTGTCGTGCTCCGGCAGCAATTCGGGTGGCAATCGCGGTCATGTCGACTCGCTCAGCGACAAGCTTTGCCCGCTCTTCGGCGGCGGCGAATGCTGCTTCTGCTGCAGAGTAGGCGGCGTTGATCTCGCCGCGGGCCTTGCCAACCAGTGCGCCTGCCTCAGCCTTGAACTCAGGTGCCAAATCGCGAAGCGATGCGTTCATCGTGTGGATTGGAGACTGGTCGCCAACTACCCCGCCACGGATGGCCTTCAAAGCCGCTAGGTCTGCTGCCCCGCTGATTTGAGCGAGCGCGGCAGAAACCACTTCGGCAATGGCCGACGCGTTGATTGGATTAGCTGACATTGCCTCTAGTTTAGCCAGCGGCGTTCTGAACGAAGGCGGAGG
>CAITNA010000084.1 GCA_903893675.1 uncultured Micrococcales bacterium | reverse complement strand
TCTCTGCGGTGATCGGACGGATGTCGCGAAGGCCACGACCGTCGATGCGCACGCCCTCCTTGAGAACGCGGGTGCGAACGATCTTCTTGGTTACCGACTTGTAAGCAGCCGAGAACTGAGCCATTGCTGCCTCATCGAACTTCTCGGCGAGCTTCGCCTTGGTGGCTTCCTTGACCTGGTCGTCTGCATCCTGGCGAGCGACCTTGTCTGCGATCTGGTAGACCTTCGACAACTCGGCCGATGCCTCTGCATAAACAGCGTCGTACATCTCATCGGTGTAAGGCAGGAACACTGGGTATTCCGCAGTCTCCTTGGCTGCCTTGGCTGCCAAGCGCGACTGAGCTGCTACGAGCTCCTTGATGAATGGCTTTGCGGCAACGAGGCCCTCAGCAACGATGTCTTCGCTAGGTGCAGTGGCGCCGCTCTTGATGAGCTCCCATGCGTTCTCTGATGCCTCTGCCTCAACCATCATGATCGCGACGTCTTCGACGCCGTTCTCAACGATGACGCGACCGGCAACAACCATGTCGAACACTGCGCGCTCGAGCTGCGAGTGCTTAGGGAATGCAACCCACTGACCGTCGATGAGTGCAACACGCACGCCACCGATTGGGCCCGAGAATGGCAGACCAGCAAGCTGAGTCGACATCGAAGCTGCGTTGATTGCAACTACGTCGTAGAGCTCGTCTGGCTCGATTGCCAAAACGGTGACGACAACCTGAACTTCGTTGCGCAGGCCGTCAACGAATGACGGACGCAGTGGGCGGTCGATCAGACGGCAGGTAAGAATCGCCTCGGTCGATGGACGACCCTCGCGACGGAAGAACGAACCTGGGATCTTGCCCGCTGCATACATGCGCTCTTCAACGTCGATGGTCAACGGGAAGAAGTCGAACTGGTCCTTTGGCTGCTTTGAAGCGGTGGTCGCCGAAAAGAGCATGGTCTCTTCGTCGATGTAAACGCTGGCGGCACCCTGTGCCTGCTGCGCTAGACGGCCGGTCTCGAAGCGAATGGTGCGCTTGCCGAACTTGCCGTTGTCGATAATTGCGGTCTCGTAAACGGTGCCGCTCATGGTTTCAATGTTTTGACCCATTTGGTCTCCTCTTTAAACGTCGCGCAGGCAAAGCGTGCAAAACGAACTTATTCATTTGGCGAGCTATTGCTTGCGTGAGTGAGAGCCAAAAACTAATTCCGCACCTTGCGGAGGCCTGGTCTGCAGTAAAAACCCTTGGGAAATGCCTTCTCAAGAACTTCAACCGAAGACCAGCAATCTGGCTTTCGCTCAATTCATAGGCTACCAGCGGGGTGCGACAAAGACCAGAGTCGACATACCGCTTGGATGACCATCCCAGAATTGTGGCGTCGGCCGGGAATGCGAAAACCGCCCCGATTTCTCGAGGCGGTTCTCTAAAGAATCTGCGTTATCGACGGAGACTCCGAGCTAATCGAAGATTAGCGACGAAGGCCTAGTCGGTCGATCAGCTTGCGGTAACGCTCGATGTCGACACCCTGCAGGTAGCCCAGCAGGCGGCGACGCTGACCAACGAGGATCAAAAGGCCACGACGGCTGTGGTGGTCGTGCTTGTGGTCCTTCAGGTGCTCGGTGAGGTCTTTGATGCGCTGGCTAAGCACAGCGATCTGGACTTCTGGAGAACCGGTGTCACCCTCGTGAGTTGCGTACTCCTTGATAATTGCAGTCTTTACTGCGGCATCTAATGCCATTCGGTATCTCCTTCTGTCCGCTGCGCGGCGCAAATCACGGAATGTGTTTGCTCTCTTTATCCGCGGCCGTTACACGGCAACCTGTCGAGTTTAGCCGTTTAGGGGCGCGATGCCAAGCCGAAGTTGATCGAATGGCTCGAATTCGCGACTAAGGCTTGGTGACGCTAGAAGGAGCTGCCGAAGGTGCGACCTGTCCTGGCTGCATTGGCAGCTGACCGTTTGGCACCTGGAACTGGCCGTTCTGACCATTCGGGTTGAAGCCGTGGTCGTCTGGTCCGCCAAAGCCTCGGACGTCTGGTCCGCCAAAGCGGTGGTCATCGCCGAAGCCGCGGTCATCGCCAATGCCGAAACGTGAGAGTGGTCCGTCGTGGTGCTCGCCCACCTGAACGCCGGCAGCGAAGGTGCCGCCAAGGATGATTGCGCCACCAACGATGGCAGCGGTGAGCTTGCCGTTCTTGGTCTTCAACCAAGACTGTTTTGAGCCATTGTCGACAACGTATGGTGAATCGGTTGCTGGGGTTTCGATCTTCTTTGCCATGATTGGCCTTTCTGTCGGGGAACTTCTGCACTCAGAGTGCCCACGAAGGCTCCATGCTTGCCGAGTGCTGGCTGGGTGTTATCTGGGAGTGGTCATCCTAGATTGCTAGGGCGACTCGAATCTTTTCGAGGTCGCGGTTGATCTCGCCAACCAGGTCTTCTACCCCGTTGAACTTTGCGGCCTTGCGAACGAACTGCACGTATTCGAGGGTGACCAGCTTGTCGTAGAGATCGAGCCCGGTGTGGTCGAGCACGAAGGCCTCTGCCAAACGCGGCACAGCTTGGAACGTCTCGTTGATGCCGATTGAGATTGCGGTTGGCAACGACTGGCCGTCTACGTGCATCCAACCGGCGTAGACGCCGTCGAGCGGAAGATAACCTTCGGCGTTGCGAGAAATATTGGCGGTTGGAAAACCGATTGTGCGGCCGATCTTTAGCCCGTGCTCAACCGTGCCGGTGGTCAGGTGTGGCCGGCCGAGAAGTTTCGCTGCGTGAGCGATGTCACCTGCATCCAAGGCATTGCGAATCGCGCTCGTCGAAACCACTTCACCGTCGAGCACGTAACGCTCAATTGCCTTGAAATCGAAGCCGTGGTGTGCGGCAAGACTCGCAAGAGTTTGGCAATCGCCGCTCGCGCCCGCACCGAACCTGAAGCCCTCGCCCACCATCACAGACTTGGCTTGCAGGGTGTCTACCAGGATGCTCTGCACGAAAGTTTCTGCAGACATCGCGGCAAGTTCAGGCGTGAAGTCAAGATTCAAAATTGCATCGACGCCGCACTCTTCGATGCGGTGATTCTTTTGCATCGCTCCGAGAATCGGCAGCGGTGCTGCCCCCGGCTTTAGCACCTCGAGTGGGTGCTGATTGAAAGTTACGACGACCGACTTAATGCCGTGCGCGCTCGCGGCGTCGGTGAGCTGGTTTAGCAGGAACGCGTGACCGAGGTGAATGGCGTCATACTTGCCGATGGTTACTGCGGCAGGGCCGAAATTTCCAGGGACATCCTGGATCGAATTCCAAATCTGCATCAGGCCTTATTCCGCCTAAGCCAGATCAAACCGAGGATGGGAAGCACTAGCGGCACCAAGCCGTAACCGAGGCCGAACTTTGACCAGACGGTTGGGTGTTGAAATAGTTCTGGGGCCGCGAAGCTAAGTGCACCGACGACAATCACGCCAATCAGCTCGAACCAGATGGTGGCCACGGCGATGGCTTTGGCTCGTGCACCACTTCGAGTCAGGCTGATGGTCGCCACAATGTAGATCAGTGCGCTGATGGCCGAGAGGCTGTATGCAAGCGGGGCATCGTGGAACTTTGTGGCCAATTGGTAGAGCGCGCGAGCCGAAGCCGAGATGGCGAACACGGCGTAGACCGCAATTAGTAGTCGGCCACTGCCGAGCGAGCGCTTCTGATTTGCCATCCGTAAAGCCTAAGCCAGCCGGTTTATCGGGCGCTGGTTTTAGTTGGTTGCCGGCTTTGCGCTCGGCAGCCCCTTGGATACGTCGATCAGCGATTCAACACGGACGGTCTCAGGCAGCGAAAGCACGCTGCTGGAGGCGATCGCACCCTGCTGGTCTTGGCGAAGCAAGAACTTGGCAACCGCGCGGTTGGTCAGGTTCTCGGCGCCACAAATGGTCAGGTTCACGGTGAAGACGGCCTGGTAAGGCAGCGGTGCAACATCTGCCCCAAGCGGCGGAGTTGGAATCTTGCTTGGGTTCAGAGTTACCTCAGTGCCGGCTGCAGTGTGCTTCACGTCATACTGCGAAGCTGCCGATTTGATGTTGTCGTTGCCTGGGCTGACGAGGTCTTTGATCGGGTCGCTGCCGGTGACAATGGAGGCGCCGGTAAGGCCTGCAGTGGTCGCCGACGAATAGGTCATGATCGCAACGCTGCCATCGGTAAGAGTTGTTGGGTCAAGTTCAAACCCAGCAGTGCCCTTGATCTTGGTGTTGCTGAAGCCTGGATACAGGCGCTTCATCCAGTCGACAACCGACTGCAGTGCATTTGCATCGGCCTCGGGAGAAACCACAATCGGCTGAGCAGTCAGGGTCAGGTTCGGGTTGTCCTTGTGAATCTGTGGGTCATCCCAGCTGGTGAGCGAGCCGTTAAGAATGCCGCTCAGGCTCTTTGCGGAGAGCTGCAACTGGGTGCCATCTGCGAAGTATGCGATGACCAAGCCAGCATCGATCGCGAATGGTGCGCTCACCAGTGGCATGCAGGTTGCGGCATCTGGGGTGCCACTTGAAATCACGATGTCTGGGGTGTCTTTGGCAGTAGCAGCCACAATCGACATTCCTGAGCAAGCAGAAGTGAGGCCGTCTTGCCAGCTCGAGACCACGGAGTCGAGGCTTGGCTCGAACGAAACCTTGGCTGCACCATCGACGCAGGTGTGGGTCTGCTCGGCCTCTTGAGCCAGAAGCTCTGGTGGCTTTGGTGGAGTGCAGGCGCTTAGCGAAACAATCAGTGCTGAGGCCAGGATGATGGCGGCAATGTTCTTCTTGATTTTCATTTCCTGCATCCGTTTCTCTTTGTTGCTTTCACGCCGAAAGCGCGGTGCTGAAAACCAGCACCGCGCCTCGACTAGTGACTTTATTTAGCCAACCTTGCCAACCAAGGTAACTGCTGCGGTCTTCAGTGCGCCGGTAAGAGCAACATACTTGAGGTCGCCTGCGTAGGCAGGTGCACAGCTGTTGATTACGAACTTGAAGAAGCGAGCAACTGCCGAGTTGTCAGTGCTTGGGTTGTTGTGAGCCAAACCGTAGGTTACGAGCGACAGGTTGTAGGCGGTCTTTGCGATCGCTGCAACCGACTTGGTCTTGCTGCTTGCGAACTTGGTGGTGTAAGCGAAGTTAACCAAACCGTTGGTTGCAATCTTCTGCTGAGCCAAGAACTGTGCTGCACCGGTGACAGTAGGCAATACGAAGTTGCCGTCAGCGTTCTTCACTGCTGCGAAGGTCAGCGCCTTACCAAGGGTGTCCTTGAGGTCGGCGTAGCCGATCGAGTATGCCTTGGTGTGGGTGTCAGAAACGAGGGCTGCCGAGTTGGCCTCTGAGTTACCCACTGGCGAAGTAACGCCGGTTGCGGTTGCCCAGGTGCCCGAGTTGACCCAACCAGTTGCGCCGTTGGCAATGAGCCAGTTAGCGAAGTTCTGGGTGGTGCCCGACGAACCCGAACGGTAGTTCACGATGATCGGCTTCGCAGGCAGAGTCACCTTTGGGTTCAAACGTGCGATAGCTGATGCGTTCCAGGTGGTGATGTCACCGCGGAAGATTGCGCCGATGGTGGTGCCGTCAAGCTTTAGGTCCGATGGAACGCCTGGGATGTTGTAAGCAATAGCGATTGGGCCGCCTACGAGTGGTACGTAGATAAGGTCGTTTGGCTTGCTGTCAGTGTCAGCAAATGCCCAGTCCGATGCGCCGAAAGGCTTGGTGCCGTTAGCGAACGAGGTGCGACCCGCGCCCGAGCTGCTAGCGGTGTAAGAGACGGTGTCGCCAGCTGCGTTTGCAGTGCTGTCGCTGTTGTAGTCAATAACGCAAGCGGTCAGAATTCCACCTGCGAACGATGAACCCTCACCGCTGATGGTGGTGCCTGCTGCGTCAGCCGCAACTCCCGATCCGATTAGCGAAGCGGTCAGTGCGATGGCTGCAAGGGTTGCCTTGGCCTGTAGTCGCATTATTTCTCCTTGTTAGTGTTTGGTCGTTGTATTCGACACACTCAGTAGACGCTTTGCAGATGAACGAGTGGTCTTTACAAGGTGAACCGAAGGTTAAGTTTCGGTAGATTTTCTAGCCGAAGTGGCCGTTGACGTAGTCGTTAGTGCGTGGGTCAACCGGGCGGTTGAAGACATCCTCGGTGGCTCCGAATTCAACCACGGTGCCAGGATTGCCATCCTCGGCCAAGAAGAAGGCAGTCTGCTGCGAAACGCGCTGAGCCTGCTGCATGTTGTGGGTAACAATCACGATGGTCATCGACTCTGAGATCTCTTCGATGGTCTCTTCGATGCGGCGAGTCGAACCTGGGTCAAGGGCCGAGCAAGGCTCATCCATGAGGAGAACTTGTGGCTCCATGGCGAGCGAGCGAGCGATGCAAAGACGCTGCTGCTGACCACCCGAGAGCGAGATGGCAGGCTCGTTGAGGCGGTCCTTTACTTCGTTCCAGATGCTGGCGCGACGAAGGGAGGTCTCGACCAGCTCATCGGCGTTTGGAACTTTGCGACCCGACAATTTGAGGCCCGAGAGGATGTTCTCTTTAATGCTCATGGTTGGGAATGGGTTTGGCTTCTGGAAAACCATGCCGATCTTGATGCGCACGTCGACCGGGTTGACGCCATCGCCATAGATGTCTTCGCCGTCGAGCAACACCGCACCTGCAAGACCTGCGCCTGGAATCAGTTCGTGCATGCGGTTCAAGGTGCGAAGGAAGGTCGACTTGCCACAACCCGATGGGCCAATCAGCGCCGTCACCTGGTTCTCGGGGAAGGTTAGGTTCACGTCGCTGAGCACGTGGCGCTCGCCGAACCAGACGTTGATGTCCTCGCTGCGCAGATGCGCCTGCGGAGTAATCAGTTGGGTCACTTTACTTCCTCTTCTTAGGGGTCTTGAGCTGCTTGTTGCCGCCGATTGCACGGGTGAGGGTGAAGATGATGAGCACTAGGAACAGCACGACCAATGCCGCACCCCAGGCGCGCTGCACCGAGTAGTCGGTGCTGAGCGAGAGGTTGCCGAACAGGTAGGTCGGCAGAGTTTCGATCTGGCCAGAGAAGATGTTGAGGTTGGTTCCCGCCGATGGGTTCACGGTGAGTAGCAGCGGAGCGGTCTCACCGATGATTCGGGCAACACCGAGAAGAACTGCGGTGATGATTCCCGACTTTGCTGCTGGCAAAACCACCTGAAGGAACATGCGGTAGTTCGGTGCGCCAAGACCGAGCGCTGCAGAACGCAAATCGCTTGGCACCAGGCGAAGCGCTTCTTCGCAAACGCGAGCAACGGTTGGCAGCATCAACGGCATGAGGGCAAGCGAGCCGGTGATTCCACTCTGACCCGACCAGTGGGTCACGATCAGTGCCGAGTAGATGAAAAGACCCGAGACCACAGATGGCAAACCAGACATCGACTGGATGAGCGAACGGATGAAGTTGCGGCCCTTCGCACGTGATTCGGTTAGGTAGATTGCCACACCGATGCCAAGTGGCACGGTAACGATGGTGGTGAAACCGACCACCAGGATCGAGCCCAGAACCGCGTGACCAAGGCCACCGTAGTCAAGGCTGGTGGTTGGTGAAATGTATGTTGCATTCTGGCTAATGAAGCTCCAGCGCATCATGCGAAGGCCGGCCTCAAACACCGAAACGAGCACCGAGCTAAGCAGCACGGCCACGAGAACAGTGAAGAAAATCGTGAAGACAATCAGCGCTGCATCCTGGCGACCGCGCTTCTTGAACAGGTAGCCACCGATGCCAACCGAGGCGATTAGCTGCAACGGAACGAAGATGACGAGCAGGCCAATCGCGCCATCGATGCCGAGCAGCACGGTTAGCGCTGCGGAGATGAGGGCAGGCAGGATGCTGGCGAGCGTGACAAGCAGGATGTTGCGACTGTTGCGACGCTTCCAAGGGGCGCTGGTCGGGCGAGGCTTTGCTGTGATTACTTGCGCCATGGCTGTGCCCTATTCACGATGTAGCCAGCGATGAAGTTGATGATCAGCGTGGTTACGAAAAGCACGACACCCGCGGCCATCAATCCAGAACGCTCATAGTCGCTGGCGTTGCCGAGCTTGCCCAGAATCATGGAGGCGATCGAACCGCCGCGTGCCTCGGTGAGGTCTGCCCAGTTGATGTCGAATGAAAGATTCAGAACGAAGAAGATTGCAACGGTCTCACCGAGTGCTCGACCGAGGCCAAGCAAGGTGCCACCGACGATGCCGCCAGATGCGGTTGGCAAAATCACCTTGGTGAAAGTCGAAGACATTCCACCGCCGAGTGCCTTTGCAGCATTGATGAGGTCGCGATCCATCTGCGAAAAGATTTCGCGAGTAACCGAGGTGATAATCGGCACAATCATTACTGCAACGATCCAGCCCGCGATGAATGGCGAGCGCGAGAAGTTACCGCTGGTGTTTGCGAAAAGTGGTAGCCATCCGAGGTAGTGATTTAGCAGCTTCGCCCAACCTTCTGCAACCGGCGAGAAAACAAAAAGACCCCAAAGACCAATAACCACGGATGGGAGTGCCGCGAGCAAATCGACGAGCAAAGTTACGACGCGGGCGATTGGCTTCGGCGCAAGGAACTCAATCAGGTAAGCCAGTGCGATTGCCATCGGAACCGCAAGGAGCACACCGAGAATCGCGAGCAGAATCGAGCCGTAAAGCATCGGGAAGATTTGCATGATCATCGGCTGGACAGAGTCGTCCCACTTTGAGCCGGTAATAAAGCCGATGCCCTCGTGCTGGAAAGCAGGCCAGGCGCGGATCAAAAGGAAGATGAGAACGAGAACGACGAGCACGATTGAGAAGTATGCGGTGCCTGTGGTGATGCCGAAGAAGATTTTGTCGCCGAGCAGTGTCGGTTTGACGGTGAGTCGACGACGCGGCGGAACGGGTTTGGTCTCGACTGACATGGCTTCATGCTTGCCAGTCAGGGTAAAGGCAACCTAGTCGGAAAGTGAACGGAAGGTTAATTGTGCCGGTGGCATGATCCGAGACAGTGGGGTTTTGGGGCTTGCGGCCTAGGCCCTAGCCAACCCAGATCTGCTGCATGCGGGCGAGCATGACCACGACGGTCAGGGCGGCCGCGGCCATAATCAGAGTCGACCAGCGGGTTCGCTCGACCAGGGCCCAGAAACCTGCGCCAATCGGGATAATCAGGGCCACAAAAACATAGGCGAAGAACTCGACGGTGTCTTGCTTGGCCTGTGCCCCACCGACCACCAGAACGATGCTGGTGACAGCCTGCGCCAACAGCCCGAGCTCAACGAGGGCGAAACTGCCAATCGAAAAGCGGCTCGGCTTGCGCTTCAGGGTTCCCAAGATCACCAGGATGAGCGCAACCACCAGATCGACAACGACCTGCAGGCCTAACAGCCAACCAATCACAATTCCTCCTTGGCGAAAACCACAAGCGACTTCAACTGCTCGCCTTTAGGCTCGAGCATCGCCACCACTCTATCGCCGTGAACCCCGGCAACGACCTCGGTGTTTGAAGCTGCACCGCGAGCAATTCGCTTGCCGTGTCGAAGGTCGATTTCGTCCTGCTCAGTGAGGTCTCGAGTTTCGAAGCCTTCGACTGCGGCTCGCATTGAGGTCACCACTAGCGACTCGCGAGTGAGCCCATCCAAGGTTTGGGCGTCACCCACCGAATAGCCACCGATTCGAGTGCGACGTAGTGCGGTTAGGTGACCGAAAGAACCAAGTGCTTGACCGAGATCGCGAGCAAGCGCACGAATGTAGGTTCCGCTGGAGCAGGTGATGCGAACATCCAAGTCGAGATAGTCATGGCCGTCGATGCTCACCTTGCGTGCTTCACCTAGAACGGCGAACTCTGAAACGCTGACCGGTCGCGACTTGAGTTTGACCTCGTCGCCACCGCGAACCAGCGCATAGGCGCGCTTGCCGTCGACCTTGATCGCGCTTACCGAAGATGGCACCTGCTCGATGTTGCCGGTCAATTTCGCAATTTCTTCAAGGATGCGCGCATCGGAGCAATTCGCAAGCGACCCGTATTCGGTCACATCGCCCTCGGCGTCGTCAGTGATGGTTGCAGCCCCGAGACGAATAGTGGCTTCGTAGGTTTTGTCTTGGCCGACGATAAAGGTGAGCAGTTTGGTGCCAGCGTCGATGCCGATCACCAGCAGCCCTGTTGCCATGGGGTCGAGAGTGCCTGCGTGACCAACTCGCTTGGTGCCTGCTACCCCGCGAAGTTTCGCGACGACATCGTGGCTGGTCCAGCCGGCCGGCTTATCGATAAGCGCCAGACCCGAAGGCATTTAGGCCTCGTCGGAATCTTCGTCGTGAGACTTCGGCTCTTTGTAAGGGTTCGCCTCGCCCGCAAAGGTCGCCTTGGCCGCCAAGTCGTGAACCTGCTCGTCGCGCGCCTTGGCGGCGGCAAGCAGCTCGTTCATGTGAGCGGCAGTCTCGGGAATCTCGTCGGTCTCGAACTCGATGGTCGGAGTCAGGCGAATCGATAGACCTCGACCTACCTCGCGACGAATCAAGCCCATGTTGCGCTCGATGATCTCGCTGCTCTGCTTCTTGTCTTCTTCACTACCAAAGACGGTGTAGAAGATTTTGGCGTGCTGCAGGTCGGGAGTAACACGAACGTCGGTGATGGTGACGAAGCCCAAGTCGGGATCCTTGACGGCGCGCTCGAGAGCTTCGGCCACCAACACCTTAATTCGTTCTGCCAGTTTTCTGGCGCGTGCGTGATCTACCAATTTAGACTCTTGGCTTCTCGCGCATCTCGTAGGTCTCGATGATGTCCTCGAGTTGCAACTCGTTGAAGTCGCTCAGGCCGATACCACATTCGTAGTCGGGCTTAACTTCGTTGGCGTCATCCTTGAAGCGCTTTAGCGACTCGATCTTCTGCTTGTCTGCGATGACCTTGCCGTCGCGGAGAACGCGAGCCATGGCGTTGCGCTTGATCGAGCCCGAGCGAACGATCGAACCAGCGATGGTTCCGACCTTCGAAGACTTGAACAGCTCGCGAACCTCTGCGGTTCCAACCTGAACTTCTTCGTACTCTGGCTTGAGCATGCCCTTGAGTGACTTCTCGATGTCTTCGAGTGCCGCATAGATGACGGTGTAGTGACGAATGTCGACACCCTCACGGTCGGCGCGCTCTTTGGCCTTGTTGTCAGGCTTGACGTTGAAGCCGATGATGATTGCGCTGTCAACGGTTGCCAGGTTGACGTCCGACTCGGTAATTGCACCAACACCGCGGTGGATGATGCGCAGCTGAACCGAATC